>NZ_JANSIV010000121.1:1663-20908 GCF_047502705.1 Synechococcus sp. H70.1 | reverse complement strand
AAAGCTGTGGCCGATAATGGTTTACTTTCGCTTGCAGGAGGTTTCTATGTTTGCCTTTCTGGCAAAAATTGCTAGAGCAGTTATCCGGGTGTTCACGCCTGCCAAGTCCGATTTGGTGGAAGTCGGCTACCAGCCCATCACAGATGATATCTACCGCGGCAAAGGCTCAGCTCGCTATGCTAGCGATCTGTAGGGCGGAGGGCGCAGGTGGTGAAGATAGGCTTTGGTTGATGGGGGCGGTGGCGGTTCTCAAGTAGGGGCCGCCATCTCTTTTTGGCATTTGGCAGGTTGCCGGCAACTTGTCTGCGAAAATGGTAGCGATGCTTGCTAGGGATCCTTGCGCCCTTCCTCCCTACTGCCCTCCTTGGTGGTTTATCCTGCCACAGCGGCTGATTTGGATCCTGTGGCGGAGGTTCTTGCCCGGGTCTTTTATCCACCCCTAGGCTTGCAGCGCTGGCTGCACCCAATTCACAAACTCATCATTCGCGAGGATTTACGCCTCAAGCTGGCAGGCCGGGATCCCTACTACCGTTGCCTAGCAGCAGCAGTAGGGGCAGAAGTGGTGGGGACTGCCGAGATCTCGCTGCGGGCCATGGCCCACGGGAAGTATCCCTACCTTGCCAACTTAGCGGTGCTGCCGGAGTGGCGACGGCGGGGAATTGCGCGGCAGCTTTTGCTCAGCGCCGAGGTGGTGGTGCAGGAGTGGGGCTATCGCCAGTTGCATTTGCACGTGGTGGAAGACAATCTGCCCGCCCGGCAGCTCTACGCCCAACTGCGCTACACTCCCGTCCAGCGCACCTCTCAACTTTGGCGGTGGCTGGGGATCCCACCCCAGCTTTTGCTCTGCAAGTGGTTGCCATGAAGTTATGTAAACTAGAGCCAGAGAGCTGGAGAGGAGTTGCAGTGGTGGTCAAAAGAGGGGGCAGGATCTGGGGCTGGTTGGGTCTTGCAGGGTTGTTGGCGACTTTGCTGGTGAGCTTGGCAGGAGCTCAGCCTGCTCTGGCGCAGTGGGGCACCACCCCCCTGCCAGAGATTGGGGCGCCGGCGCCGGAGTTTGCGCTGCTGGATCAGTCAGGGCAGCTGCGGCGGTTGGCGGATTTTCGCGGCAAGTGGGTGGTGCTCTACTTCTACCCTCGCGACTTCACTTCTGGGTGTACCATTGAGGCCCGCCGCTTTCAGCAGGATCTGCCTAAGTTTCGGGCTCTAGGGGCGGAGATTGTGGGGGTGAGCGCCGACTCAGTTGACTCCCACCGCCGTTTCTGCTCAGCGGAGGGGCTGCAATTTCTTTTACTGTCGGATCCCGAGGGCAAGGCCAGCCGCGCCTACGGCTCGTGGATGGGGGACATGGCCCTGCGCAACACCTTCCTCATTGATCCTGACGGGATCCTGCGGGCTATTTACCCAATTGTCAACCCCTACCGGCACAGTGCCGAGGTCTTGGCCCAGTTGCAAGAGCTTACCCAGGCCGGCTAGTCCTGCGGGCCAAAGGTCTGCTCAAACTCTTGCAGCAGCTCGTCGATTTCCTCGAGGGCTTGATTGACATCGACACGCAAGCTACCTAGATCTGGCCTTTCCAAAAGCTTGACTAGGGCTGGTCTGCGCTCGCGGATACGCTTAATGCGCTCTTTTAGGGCGGCAACTTCGGCTGGATCCATGGCTGTAGGGATGGCTTCCACTCCTCCAGCTTATCGCTTTCCCACCCAGATCGTGGCCCACCGGGGGGATCACACCCATGCTGAGGAGAATACCCTGGCTGCCTTTACGGCGGCCATTGAAAGTGGGGCCGACGGGATCGAGCTGGATGTGCGCCGCAGCCGCGACGGGATCCTTCTGGTTTTCCACGACGCTGAGCTGGAGGGGCAGCCGTTGGCGGCGCTCACCTGGGCCGAGATCCGCGCCCGCAAGCCCACGATTCCCACCTTAGAGGAGGTGCTGCTTCAGGTTGGAGGCAAAATTGCCCTCGACCTCGAGCTGAAGGAGGCCGGCTACGAAGAACAAGTCCTTGCCTTGATTAGCAAGCAACTTTCCCCGGAGGCCTGCGTGCTCACCTCCTTTTTGCCCCAGGTGGTAAGGCGGCTGAAAGAGCTTTTGCGCCGCGGCGACTTAGATCCTGCCTTCCAGGTTGGCCTTTTGGTGGAGGCGCAGCCAGCGGGATCCCCCTTGGCCTATTGCCGGGAGGTGGGAGCGGATTTTCTTGCCCCCCACTACTCTTGGCTGAACCTGCCGTTTTTGGCAGCAGCAGCCCAAGCCCGGATACCGCTCTACGTCTGGACGGTGAACGACCCGGAGATCATGGCCTTTTGCCTGCGTCCGCCCGTGGGGGAGGTGCGGGGACTGATTACCGATCTCCCCTCCTTGGCGCTGCACATTCGCGCTCAGCTCTGGGCTGTCTCCTGAAGATCCCCCCTTCTAGACCATGGGCACAAACTGCACGGGGAAAGCCTCCTTTTGCACCACTCCTTCGGGGGTTTTGTGGAGGATCAGCAAGGATTGGGATCCCTGGCTTTCGCCTACCGGCACCACCAGGGTACCGCCCACCGCCAGTTGCTCCAGAAGCGCTGTCGGCACAGCGGGGGGTGCGGCTGTAACCACAATAGCGTCGTAGGGAGCGTGTTCCGGCCAACCTTGGTAGCCATCTCCCTGACGCACCTCCACATTGCGGTAGCCCAAGGCGGTGAGGGTTTGCTGGGCGCGAGCAGCCAAGGGGGCCAGCCGCTCCAGGCTGTACACCTGGCGGGCCAGCTCGGCCAAGATGGCCGTCTGATAGCCAGACCCGGTGCCGATTTCCAACACCACGGACTGAGGGGTGAGGCGGGCCGCCTCGGTCATGAAGGCAACGATGTAAGGCTGAGAAATGGTCTGGCCGTAGCCGATGGGCAGTGGGCAATCCCTGTAGGCGCGATCCCGCAGCTCCGGGGGAACAAAAAGGTGACGCGGCACTTTGCGCATTGCTTCCAGCACCCGCGGATCCCGGATCCCTCGCTGCAAGATCTGCTCCTTCACCATCTGTTCCCGTTGGGCAGCAAAAGGACAAGGCTCCGCCTCACCGTTGGAAGAAGAAGAGGGACTAGGAGCACACGGGATCCCAGCCCAGGGGTCGGAAGTCTTCTTAAAGGGGGAGGGGAACAACCTTACCATTGGCGCCCAACCTCCAAAGCTAACAACTTGCCGGGATTTTCCCACCTTGGGATCCCTTAACTCGATCCTGGCCCATTTTCCACAAGACTTCCAGCTTTAAACCTGCTGCCACAAATCTCTCCCGGAAACCGAGAAGGCTAGGCCTATAGCCCGGATCGAGTGGCCCAATTTGTGTGTCCTCCGTCGGGGCAAGCCATTGCCGGTTTTTCTTAAACTCTTGCCGTCCTGGCCTCAAAATGCGGCCTCGACGGACCTACTTGACAACCTCACGAGTTCAGGCTTCTTGGGGCTAGGGTTGATCCCTAGCCTTTCCTGCAAGGGGATAGAGGGGCACGACTTGGCCGCCAGGAGCTAGTGGCTACGGCTGGCCCTTAGGAGCTGTGGGGTGGTTTAGCGGTGTCTGTCGAACCAGCGCATCAGCATCGCCGCCAGGCGTTCAGGGTTGTGGCGCACCAAGCCAGTCTCGGGATCTTCCTGCATGACGTTAGCCAAGACGGCCCGACAACCCAGGTAGGCCAGCTTATCCGGATCCAAGACCACAAACTCGGAACCGTTGCGGCGGTAATGTTCTAGGGCGCGGGGGGAAGGGGGATCCCGTTGCACCAGGACAGCATCGAACAGGCGCACGCCCGCCACCCGATCCAAAGCCATGACGTGATCCCCAACAGTGTAGCCGTCGGTTTCTCCCGGCTCCGTCATGATGTTGCACACGTAGATGTGGGGTGCCATGTTCTTGGCCAAGGCTTCCACAATTTCCGGGATCAAAAGGTTGGGGATGATGCTGGTGTAGAGGCTGCCCGGCCCCAGCACCACAAACTCTGCCGCTTCAATAGCCTCGATGGCCTCAGGCAAGGCGGGAGGGTTGGGCGGGTCGCAGCCAATGCGACAGATGCGCCCCCTGGCTTTGGCAATGTTGGACTCGCCCACCACGCGGCGGCCATCACTGAGCTCCGCCCAGAGGGTGACGTCCGCCAGGGTAGCCGGCAGTACTCGTCCCTGAATGGCCAAGACCTGCGAGGTAGCGGTGATGGCCCGGATGAGGTCGCCGCCGGTCACGGCGGTGAGGGCGGTGATGAACAGGTTGCCAAAGCTGTGACCGGTCAGCCCTTCCCCGGCTTGGAAGCGGTATTGAAACAGCTCCGTGAGCAACTTTTCTTCGTTGGCCAAAGCCGTGAGGCAGTTGCGGATGTCACCAGGGGGCAACACGCCGATCTCCCGCCGCAAGCGCCCTGAAGAACCGCCGTCGTCGGCCACAGTAACAATGGCGGTGATGTTGGAGCTGTAGCGCTTCAACCCTCGCAGCAGGTTAGAAAGGCCGGTGCCGCCCCCCAGCACCACAATGCGAGGGCCACGGCTCAGACGCCGCCGCAAGAGGAGCTTATCCACCAGCGCCTCGTCTCCTTCTGGGATCAGCACATCTTCAATGGAGCGCATGGCGCTGCGGAAGCCCAGCACCACCATTGCCAAACCAATCCCAGTTACCAAGGGGCCACTGACCTTGTTCGGGATCCAGGTGGTGATTAAGCGCAGGGTAAGGTCAATTAGCCGCTTCAGGCGAAAGATGGGGGTCAATTCTGTCCAGATGGCAATGCCCAGCAGCATCAGCAGCACGCCCCCCATCGCCAGGCTAAGCCAGCGTTTGACGGCTAGGCCGGGGAAGAGCCATTTCCAGGCACTTCGCCACCCGGCAGTCTTGCGGCGGCGAGGCCCCCGAACGAGGGACTTGTTGTGGGGCTCAGGTTTGCTCATGGGAGGGGACAGGAACGCCGGCCAAAGGCATCCTAACCTTTGGTTGCCCATTGCCGAGGTCAGCCGGCGGTGCTCCAAAGCAGGCTTCCAGCTCCCGCTGCGACTCCAACAAATGGCAGTGCTCTACCTGGAGGTTGAGCTCGGGCAGGCCAGAGCCGTTGGCAGGGAGGGTCCAGGGCTGCAAATCCTGGGCCAAGCGTTCCACCAAAGCCACGGAGCGGTGTTGCCCGCCGGTACAGCCAATGGCTACGGTTAGGTGGGGCCGCCGTTCTGCTCGATAGTGGGGCCACCAGGCCCGCAGCAGGGAAAGGATCTGCTGGTAGGTGGACTGGGTCAGGGGGTCAGCAAAGAGAAACTCCTGCAACGCGGGATCCTGGCCGGTTAGGTGGCGCAGATGGGGTTGAAAGAAGGGGTTGGGCAGAAAGCGCACGTCAAACACCAGGTTGACATCGGGAGGAACGCCGTACTTGAAGCCAAAGCTAACCAGCCGCAAGTTAAGAGGTTGGGGGATCCCCTGCACCAAGGCTTGCAATTGCTGCCGCAGTTGCTGGCTATTGAGCTCGGAGGTATCCAGCAGGTGGGTGCAGTGCTGCCGGATCGGTGCTAGTTCGCGTATTTCTTGCTCGATGGCCGCCAGCAGGCCGCCGCCGGTATGGTGGGGGTGGGGGCGGCGCTGGGCGCTGAGGCGACTGAGCAAGACGAGGGGCCGGGCTTCGAGGAACAGGAAAGGGATCCCTTGGGCTTGCATCCAGGCGGCCAACTCGCAGAGCTGCTCCCGATACTCCTGAGCGTGGAGATTCAAACTGATGGCCAAAGCGGCGTGGTGGGGCCGCATGGCCTCAACCAAGGGGATCACCTGACTGGGCGGGATCCCTTCCAGGCCGGTGTAGCCCAGCTGCTCCAATTGCTGAATGGCCAAAGTTTTCCCTGCTCCGGTTAGGCCGGCAAGTACCAGAACGGGTGTGATCGCGGGGGTTGGTTTTGTTTGACTGTCCATGGAGCCTATTCTAGGGCGAGGGGGAACCCACGGAAGGGGTTACCTCCAGTCCACGGGGGAATCTCCCTAGCGAAGAAAGGTTAGGGCCTGGCCTCGCACCGAGGGATCCACCTGGCCGTT
This sequence comes from Synechococcus sp. H70.1, assembly GCF_047502705.1. NCBI lineage: Bacteria > Bacillati > Cyanobacteriota > Cyanophyceae > Synechococcales > Synechococcaceae > Synechococcus > Synechococcus sp. H70.1. Next base: position 14,904 of record NZ_JANSIV010000121.1, on the reverse strand, counting down.
TTGAAAGACAATCTGTCCGCCCACAATGGTTAGTAAGGGCCAGCCCACCAATTCCCACCCCTCAAAGGGGCTCCAGCCGCATTTGGTTAGCAGCTCTTCCCGTCGTACCGGCTTGGGCGTGCGGCGATCCACCAGCACCAGGTCAGCATCGTAGCCCACCTGCAGTCGCCCTTTGTTGGGGATCCCATAGAGGCGGGCTGGCGCCTCACACATCCACTGCACCACCTGGCGCAGGCTACAGCGGCCCTGCTGCACGGCAGTCAGCATCAGCGGCAGGGCTGTCTCCACCCCGGGCATACCAGAAGGGGAGTGGGGGTAGGGCTGGGCCTTTTCTTGCAAGGTATGAGGGGCGTGGTCGGTGGCGATGCAATCGAGGATGCCCTCCTGCAGCCCCTGCCAGAGCTGGGCTAGGTTAGCCGCATCCCGCAGCGGCGGGTTCATCTGGACCAGGGAGCCCAGGCGGGCGTAATCAGCAGTGCTAAGCAGCAGGTGCTGAGGCGTTACCTCGGCGCTAACCCAAACTGGCTTGTGCTGGCGCAGCAGCTCCACTTCCAGGCCCGTGGAAAGGTGCAAGATATGCAGGCGATGGCGGTAGCGAGTGGCCAAGTCTAAAGCTCGGCGCGAGGCAATCAGGGCTGCTTCTTCATCCTGAATTAGGGAGTGAACCGCCACATCTGTACGTCCAGCAAAGAGAGCTCGGCGGGCCTGAATGCGAGCGTGATCTTCAGCGTGGACAGCAATGACAAAATTGGGATCTGTCTCGGCAAAGATCCGCTCCAGCACTAGCGGGTCGTCCACTAGCAAGGGGCCATGTTGGGATCCCATGAAGATCTTGATGCCACAGGCTCCTTGCACCCGTTGCAGCTCTTTTAGGTTATCGGCAGTGGCTCCAATGAAAAAGCCGTAGTTGACTACGCACTTGCTGGCGGCCCGCGCCAATTTGTCCTCTAGTGCTCTCTGGTCAATTGTTGGTGGATCTGTATTGGGCATCTCCAAAAAGCTGGTTACCCCGCCGCGGGCGCAGGCCCAGGATCCGGTCTGGAGGTCTTCTTTGTGCTCGCGGCCTGGCTCGCGAAAGTGAACTTGGGGATCGATGACTCCCGGCATCAGGGTATGGCCTTCAGCATCGATGACCCTAGCCACCCCCTCCAGCGGGAGATACTGGCCAATCTGGGCAATCCGGCCGTCCCGCACCAGCACATCTCCCACCCAGGGATCCCCTTCCGGCACTACCAGCTCTGCATTGCGGATCAGCAGGTCGCTCGGCAAAAGCTTGCCCCCTTAAACTTCCATCCTTCTAACCTACCACCAACTCCAGGGGAGTAGCTTGACAAACAATTGCCGCAGGCCTTGAGAGTCGTTCCTGAAGCTGGAGGGCTACTCGGTTTCCCTTGGCTCTAGCGTAGGGTAGGTTGGGGGTTAAGATGGGTAGAGCCAGTGGGGTGTTGGACCTGGGGCTGTAGCTCAGCCTGGATAGAGCAAGCGCCTCCTAAGCGCTAGGTCGGCGGTTCAAATCCGCCCAGTCCCGTTACCCCTAGCAGTGCTGTAGGGGTGCTGCTTTGGGCAAGTCCCCGGCTAGCTGCTGGAAAGGGCTTGGCGAGCTAGCTGTTTGAGGAAAGCCAGAGGATGGCCGTTCTGGAGCTGCTGCCTCAGCTGCTCTTGCAGGAGCTCCTCCTGCCAAGGCTCCCCCGACTGCAGCCACTCCAGGTAGCTGAGCCCCGCCACCCGCGTCAGATAGGCGCCGCTGGCTGCCTGCAGAGGGATCCCCATGAGCATCCAGGGGCTAGCTTTGAGGGCAGAGCCAAGGGCGTGGGTAGCTAGCTCCAGTCCCCCGAGTTGCACAATCATTTGGGCCAAGCGGTGGGCAATGGCCTGAGCCTGCTGCAGGGTAATGCGGCGATCGAAAAGCTGGTGCAGCTCTCCAATCATGCGCGCCTGGATGGCCACTCCCGCCAGGACATCCAAAGCAGGGAGGGGAGTCACGGCTAGAGCCGCAGCCGTTGCCCATTGCATCCGCTCCACAATCTGGCGGCCCCGTTGGCAGCGCTCTTCCCGCAGGGCCTGCTGGACGGCTTCGCTGAGGGTTCGGGTTTGCAGGAGGGCGTTAGCTAGGCGCAGATGGGATCCCTTTTGCTGCAGTAGGCGGGCCATCTGCTGGGTGAGGGCGGCAAGATCAGGGGGCTGCGGCTCCCAAGTTTCCTGCCGAGACCCGTCTGGGAAGTAGTAGCGGACTTTCAAGGGCTCGGGGTCAGCGGCAATGGCCACCACCTGCTCCGGAGGAAGGACGCCGGCCGTGCGGCGGCGTAGGTGGGCCAGGATGGTCTCCACATCCTCCGGCGGCATTTGATCGGTTTTGTTGAGGGCCAAGATAGTGGCTTTCCCCAAGCGGGCCAACTCCAGTAGCTCCATGTATTCCGAAGCCAGCAGATCCCCCGCCACCACCACAATCAGTAGATCTGCTTTCTGGGCCAGGGCGCGGGCATCGGCTTCGCCGGCACCGCCAATCGTCAATAGCCCAGGGGTATCGGTGAGGTAAATGGAGCCGCTCCAGCCCTCCAGCTGATAGGTGTAAATGGATCCCTGCTGGGTAGTGCCCAGCGTGGGGGCGGTTTCCCCCACAGGCCGCCCTAGCAGAGCGTTGATGAGAGAGGTTTTGCCAGCAGAAGCAGTGCCGAACACCACTAGGTGCAATGCTTCCTCAGCCAGCCGCTGATCAATCTCCTGTCTCTTGGCCTGCAGGGCACGGCGGCTGATGTCGTTTTGCAGCTTCTGGATGAGGCGATCGACATCCTGGAGATCTGCCTGGACCTGATCCCGCGTCAACTTAACCCGCCGCGGCTTGGCCCCTGGCGTGGGCTCCTTTTGGCCTTGGCCAGCCTGCTGCCACCAGTGGCGCACCGCCAGCCCCGCTGCCACTGTTCCTCCTAGGAGGCCAGCCACGGTCAGGTCGGCCAGCAGCCCCGAATAGGAGGCGATAAAGCTGTGGAGGCCGCCAACCCACTGCAGGTACTGGCTCAAGGCTACCAGGCCCAGCCCTGTCAACAACCACAGCCAAGTGGAGCGCGATAACACCATGCCAACCCACAGCTTGCCCAAAGGCCCAACCCGGAACGGCTCCTGAAGCAATCGCGGATTTAAAAGGGCTGAACCCTCTCCGCTGGTAACCCCGGCGCAGCCGGGAGCCGCAGCCGCTTCTCTAGCATAGGCTTACTGTAGCTGAGCATACAATTTTTTCGGGTAAGCCGGTGCGGAGACGGCTGAGTCTAGCCCCAGCTAGGGAATAAACCAGAAAGGCAAGCGCCAAGGAGCGCCCGTGGCCCCGGGATCCCTGCCAAAGATCCCAAGATCGCTGGTGGCTCCAGCGGCGCTGGCAAAAACTTGCTCCCGCGGTAGTCCAATAGCTCTACCAGCAACAGGTAGCCCACCCCTAGGGCAATAGCCAGAACTCCCGTAATCATAGCTACCCATTTGGAACGTTCCACGCCAGGCCTCCCAACGTTGCTGGAGCTGATCTTAAGCCTGCCTGAAGCCCTGTTGCGGTGGGATAGCTGTGGCCGGAGCAGCAGGCCGCTTGGGTATTCTGGGTGAGGTTGTGGGAGGAAAAGAGATGAAGGAGACCCCTTCTTGGCGGCGGCAACTGCGGCGTTGGCTGCCGTGGGCTGTCCTGCTGCTGATCCTGGTGGCAATTGGCTACTGGGTGGGCCCCCGACCCCGGCCTTACCCTCAAGAGCCAGAGCTGCCCACCCTGGCCCCTCTGCCGCAGCACCCTCGCATCCAGGTGGCGTTTAACCAAAGCCGCGAGAGCACCTATCGCGATCCCTATCGCCAGATCTACCGCTACGGCTACAACCTGGAGGAGTTGATTATCTCCCAGATTCGCTCTGCTCGGCAGTCGGTGGATGTGGCGGTGCAAGAGTTGAACCTGCCTCTAGTTGCCCAGGCCCTGGCAGAGCGGCGTCAGGCGGGGATCCCAGTGCGGGTGATTACCGAAAACACCTACGTGCGGGCCTGGCACCGGCTTACCCCTGCTGAGGTGCAGGCGCTGGACGAGCGCAGTCGCCAAAAGTTCGAAGAGTACCGCCACCTGGTGGATGTGAATCGGGATGGGCGATTTTCCCCGGAGGAGATTGCCAGCCGGGATGTGTACGCCTTGCTGGATAGAGGCCAGGTACCGTGGCTAGACGACACCGCCGACGGCTCCAAGGGCAGCGGCCTGATGCACCACAAGTTTGTGATTATCGACGGGCAACGGGTGCTGACCGGATCAGCCAATTTCACCCTCTCCGATATTCACGGGGATTTCGCTGCTCCTGGCAGCGTGGGCAACGCCAACCACCTCCTGCTGCTCGATAGCCCCGAGCTGGCCCGTCTCTACACCGAGGAATTCAACCTCATGTGGGGAGATGGGCCGGGAGGGTTGCCCGACAGCCGCTTTGGCGTGCGCAAGCACAAGCGCCCCCTGGAGACGGTGTTCATTGGCGATGCCGTGGTGGGGGTGCATTTTTCCCCTGCCAGCCGTTCTCTGCCCTACGAGGCTACTTCCAACGGCATTATCGCAGCCACCCTGGCCCAAGCACAAAAGCAAGTGGATCTGGCCCTGTTTGTCTTTACGGACTCAGGGATCGCCAACCAGCTCAGGCAACTGCGCCAGGAGCGCAACGTGGAGATTCGCGGGGTGTTTGATCCCGGCTTTGCCTTTCGCGACTACAGCCGCACTCTGGAGATGTGGGGGCTGCTGCTCCCGGACGAAAACTGCCGGGTGGATGCGGCCCGGCTGCCTTGGACAGTGCCCGCCTCCTCTGTGGGCGTGCCCAACCTCGCCCCGGGAGACAAGCTGCACCACAAGTTCGCCATCGTTGACCCCGGCACCCCTCAGGCTACGGTAATCACTGGCTCCCACAACTGGTCGCTCTCGGCCAACCACCTCAACGACGAAAACCTTTTAATCATTCGCAATAGCCAGGTGGCAAATCACTTTGTGCGCGAGTTCGAACGGCTCCTTGCCAATGCCCACTTTGGCCCCAGCCGCCGCCTGCAGCAGGAGGTAGAGGAAGCAGCTCGCCGCTGCCCCAATCCTCTGGCGGTTGCCCTTGCTTCCTCCCCCTCGGAGTCGGAGCTCCTGGAAGGGGAGGTTATTGCCGTTCCCAAGGGGAGGTCTTCCCCTTCGCCAGCTGCTTTGCCACCAGCCCCTGCCCCCGGCTCCTCCCTTGTTAACTTAAACACGGCCACGGCAGCTGAGCTGGAGCAGCTGCCTGGCGTGGGCCCAGACCTGGCGCAACGGATTATCGAGGCTCGCCCCTTCTCTTCCTTGGAGGATCTGCAGCGGGTTAAGGGCATTGGTCCAGCCAAGGTCGAGCAACTGAGGGGTCGAGTAACTTGGTAGGGAGAAGTCAGAGCGCCGCCTATGGCCCAGTGGTCTCTCCATCCCTGCTCCCAGTCCAGCGCCAGGGTTGTCCTCATCCCCACTGCCTTTGGCCCGGATACCCAAGCCCCATTGGCCATCCTCAACGCCGGCGCAGAACTGTGTGCTTTTGAGCCGCGGCTGGGGATCGATGTGGATCAACTGGCAGTGGCGCAGTTGCCGGGGCTAGTGGATGAGCCACCCTATGGCATGTGTGAGGCGGCAGTGACCCAGGCCTGGCGGCGGCACCAATGGCCGGTTTTGTTGCCTTCGGTCTTGGCAGCCACTTGGGGAGCTATTCGTGCCCTTTGGAAGCACTACTTGGCCCTCAGTGTGGTGCATTGCAGTGCTCATGCCAACCTAATGCCTCCCCTGGAGATGACTCAGCCAGATCAAGATGGGAGCTACGGCAACGGTGCCTGGGTGGAGCTGCTCTACCAACACAGGCTGCCCGTAGTGCACGTGGGGCTGCGCAGCGGCAGTGCCCGCGCCTACGCTTGGCTAAAAGACCACCACAGCCCCATTTTCTGGGCCCAGGAGGCCTGGGAGCCGCAGCAGGTGGTGAAGGCTGTGCCGGAGCAGCCGGTGTTTTTGGTGGTGGACTGTAGCGTGCTGGATCCCTCGCTGGCGCCGGCAGTGCACCACCCGGAGCCGGGGGGGCTGAGCTGGTTTCAGCTGTTACAAACTTGCGAGGCCATCTTTGCTGCTCGCCCTGTAGTCGGTCTTTCCTTGGGAGGGGTGGTGGTGGGATCGGCAACGCGACCAACTGCCCGCGTTGCAGCTCGTCTTCTCAATTGGCTGCTGGCCTGTTACGCTCTCTACTCCCTGAAGCTGGCCCCCAGCTTTGAACGGCTGGAAACGTAGATTGCAAAGCTTTTGAGCCCAGCTTCCCCTCGCTGCCTTGCGGTTTCCTCTCCCCCTACACCGCAGGGGGTACGGCTCTTCAAGAGGCCGATACGGCAGCAGGCTCTGCCTCTGGGTTTGCCGGAAGCGGGAAACTGGGCAGGAACGAGGCCCGCGTCAGGGGTTGGTCAAGAATCAGTCCTTCTCCCCCCAGCACTTCGAGGGCATGTCCCTCCACTGAGATCCAGACCCGCGCTTCAGGGTTTTGGCTAGTAACCGTGTAGAGGACCTGGGCAACCCGGCTCATCATGGCTGTGGATCCCCCCCCTTGCGTAAATTCGGAGGAGAAATTAAGAAAAATATCGTTGCCTTCCACCCGTACGTCGAGCACCCGTGTCTGGGGGGGAATAGCGGTGGTGAGGCGGGGATCCTTGGGGCCAGCAATCAACTCCTCCAGAATGCTGCGAATGGCCTCCTGGGCATCAAAGGCACGAACGGAGCGCTTCTGCTGCACGTAGTAGATAGAGTTGTCAGCCGTGGTCAGCCAATACAAGGAAAAGGTTTGCCGCGGCCCCAGGCTGTACCACCAGGCTCCTCCCATGACCCCCAGTCCCACCAAAAAGCCAAGCACCCCCACCTGCAGGGCCCGGCCACGCCGTCGGGGGGAATGTTCCTCCCCCACCCTAGGGAAGCTGAGTTGGGTAGGACGCCCTTCGTAGTGGCTCATTGCTGTCAATCCCCCTGTTTTCCCTAGCTCTAGGGTAGCGAAGAAAAGCCCCCTCTGCCGGCAGACAGGCCCAGCCCTAGCCTTTTTGGATCCCCGAAGAAAGCTCTTGGCAAAGCGAGCCAGCCTGGCTAGACCTGGGCAAGGATCCCTGCTAGCGCAGGGAGACCTGCTGGGCTCTTGTCAGCGCCTCCAAATTCTCAACCCGCGCAAACCCAATGACCTGCATCTGGTCAGCGGCTATCTCCAGTTTCAGTACCCGCACCAGGATCCCCAGCTTTTCCAGCTCTTGTAGGTCAAACACCTGGTTGAGCCCTCCCAAGAACGCCTGGGTGATCTCGTCGGGAACCCGCACCGAGCCGATGGTAAACTCCGGCTCCTGAAGCCGCAACCTGCGCCCACCCTCCACCTGGATCCCGGCGTTGAACACCACCTCGACTGCCTGCTTGCTGTCCCCCTCTTTCTCCACCAAGAGGGCGGCAAGTTGGAGGCGATCGGGCTCCAAAAGCTTGGCGCGCGGCTGGCGCAGTTCAAAATAGCGGGGTGCGTTCCTGCGCCCACCCAAGGGCAGATCTGCCTGGATGTCCTGAAACTGCCTCAGCACCTCTGGTGAGTTGAGGGCAGCATTGAGATCCTCTTCCCGCACCACCACCTGAAACGCTGCCTGCAGAGGCTGTCTCAGCCGCAAGGGATCCCCCAAAAAAAAAGCAGGGTCGATGGCTATTGGGTCGGTTTCCAGCTCGAAACGCTCTACGCGGGGAAAAGGTGCCCGATACAGTCCCCGCCCGGCCACCAGCAGCCGCTCCACCTGGCCATTGAGCAGGCGGTAGTTGGGCTGGCTCTGGATGCGCACCTCCAAAACCTCTGCGCTGTCAAGCTGAGCCAGGAGAATTTGGCGCGCCGCCTGCTCTGCCCAATAGCCTGCCCCCCCTCCCACACTGGCCAGCAACGCCACCAGGCCTGCCAGGAGCTCCATACTTGCCGCCGCGACCTGCCCCCTTGCCTAGCAAGGGGATCTCTTTGAGGTTACTCCTCTCTTCTGTGGGGGCTGGCTTCAATGGGTCGATTGCCAAGAAAGGTCTTGGCAACCTTCAGGCCCCCTGCCATCACCGGGCGGTTAAGGGTAGGGTCATGGACAAATTTAACGCCGGAGGCAACTATTGGACGCCCTTCGGCCCACGTATCCACCACCTTTAGCGTGGCAGCTGCAATTGGGCGTCCGTCAGCAAAGTAATCCACCACCTTGAGGGTGGAGGCCCCCACTGGTCGCTGGTCAACCTCGGCCTCGCTGAACTTCACAGGGCTAGGAAACACGGGCGGGCCCCCCTCTGGAGCAGCCGCTAGGTCAGCACTGGCAGGCCGAGGAGCCAAATTCAGACCGTTGCCTTGCCCCGGAGAAGTTTCTTGCTGCGGCAGCGGGCTGGGAAGACCACTGGGAATGGCCATAGGAATCTCCTCCGTTACCGATATCAACTTTGGAACAGGCTCTTGCCATCCTCAGCCCGGATTACGAAAGCTGGGATCGGCGTCTCCGGATAAGGACATTCTAAGTTAAGTCTAGCCTGGGACCTGCTCATCCAACCCTGCCTTCTCTGGAGGCAGCGGCAGCTGGGGCCAAGCCTTGCCCCTCTCTGCAATCTCCAGCCATAAGACAAGAGGAAGGGGGGAGACTTGGCCTGCTGGGGGGCTAGTACAAGGTGTACTGCAATACATAGGCCCCCTCTTGGCCTGGCTTGTAGGTGTTGACCCGGAGGGTATAGGTGCCACCGCGGGGCAAAAAGGCAATCAACAGGGCGTCCGTGCCGCCGCCTTGGTCGTCATTCCAAGCCCTCACCTCTCCATCCGGAGCCAACAATTGCAAGAAGGCATCGAAATCGGAGCTACTTAGGAAGGCGAGCAAAATTTGGCCAGGGCGGGCGGTAAGGGAGTATTCCGCCATCCAACTGCCGTCTTCCGGGTGCTGGGGGGATCCCTTCTCAAGACGGCCCGACAGGGTTTGCTGCCAATTGCCCTGGGTGAGGACATAGGTCAGCCGGTAGGGGCCAGTGGACTGGGGCTCAAAGCTGGTGACTCGTAGGGTATAGGTGCCCCCCTGCAGCAGCCGCACTGCCAAGAGGGCGTTGACATCCAGGCCCGAGTCATCGTCAAAGCCAATCACCCGCCCCTGCTTGTCCACGAGCTCCAAGTAAGGGTCAAACTCCTCACTCTCCAGGGCGGCAATCAGGATTTGCCCAGCCTTGGCCACCACAGGGATCCCATCCCAGTAGCTGCCGTAGCCGGGACTAACCTTATCTCCCGCTCCCAGGACTCCCGTTAGGGTCTGGCTGCCTCTCCCTAGGGCAGATCCCAGAGGGGCTCTCCCCGGGCCTAGTAACCGACAGCCGGCTGCCAAGGCAACCCAACCAAGGGCCAGCCACAGGGCCCAAGGGCGGAAAAGTTGAGCAGCAAAAGGCAACTTCCCCATCTAAGGCTCGGGAGCTCAATGGTCAAGGGTGGCTGGGGGCGGCCATTACAGCTCCTCCCAAGTTTGCAAGACAGCCTCTAGGGCCAGCCGCCCGTGGCTGAGATGGGTTCCCCCTTGTAAATAGACAATGTAGGGCTCCCGCAGCGGCCCATCAGCGGAGAGCTCGGCGCTGCTGCCGGCAACAAACGTGCCTGCTGCCATGACCACTGGATCAGCGTAGCCGGGCATCACTTCTGGGATCGGAGTGAGGTAGGAATCCACGGGGGAGCAGCTTTGAATGGCGCGGCAAAAAGCCTGCAACTTCTGCGGGGATCCCAGTTGAATGGCCTGGATGATGTCAGTGCGAGGTGCTTGGGGGAGCGGAGAGACGGGATAGCCCAAATCATAGAACACCTGGGCGGCCAGGTGGGCAATCTTGACGGCCTCGGCCACCATCTGCGGAGCCAAGAACAGCCCCTGGAACAGTAGGCGGTTGAGATCAAAAGTTGCCCCTCCTTCCGAGCCGATTCCTGGCGCTGTTAGCCGGCAGGCAGCTTGCTCCACCAGCTCGGCCCGACCTGCCACATAGCCTCCTGCCGGGGCCAGGGTGCCACCTGGATTTTTAATTAGAGATCCCGCAATCAAGTCGGCGCCTACATGGGTGGGCTCTTGGGTTTCCACAAACTCGCCGTAGCAATTGTCCACCAAGACCACCACCTCAGGGTTTTGCGCCTTGACGATCTGGATCATCTCGGCAATTTGGGCAATGGAGAAGCTAGGGCGCCAGGCATAGCCACAGGAGCGCTGGATGTGGACCAGGCGAGTCTGCGGCCTGAGGGCGGTCTTCAAGGCCTGCCAATCGACATCTCCTTCCCGCAAATCCAATTGACGATAGGTAACACCGAACTCTCGCAGGGAGCCTCGGCCAGATCCCCTTAGGCCAATGACTTCCTCCAGCGTGTCATAGGGGGGGCCGGTGATGGCCAACAGCTCATCCCCTGGGCGCAGCACCCCAAACAAGGCACAGGCAATGGCATGGGTGCCAGAGACCATCTGCAGCCGCACCAGCGCCGCCTCACAGCCCATAACTTGGGCAAACACCCGGTCCAAAACCTCTCGCCCTTGGTCGTCGTGGCCGTAGCCCGATACGCCAGCAAAGTGATGGGAGCCCACCTGCTGGTCGCGGAAGGCCTGCAACACCCGTGCCAAGTTCTGCCTGAGAACTTGGTCTATTGTCTGGAAGCGCTCCTGCAGAGCTGCTTCTGCTCTGTCCAACAGCTCAGCTACCTTCAACGGGATCCCTGCCACCTCGCTTTGAGGGCAATCTCTAGGAACCTGCTAGCGCCAGGGTTAGTGTGGAATCTTAATCTTGATAGAAAGCTTAACTTCAGTCAACATCTCTTCACTTCCTTTGACTGCTGCTAGCTGGCCTAGGCTAGGTACCCAACACAACTTTTTTGTACAATTATACAAACAAGAGAGCTGCTCGACAGGACGGAAGGGCCAGCAGTTGCAGTTTGCAACTGGCCGGGAGATGGGAAGTCTTGTCAAATAGTCCAGAGGACTTTTGCTCACCACGGGCCTCTAAAATTAAGGCAGTCTAAATTTATTCTTAATCCCTAGTTCAAGGCCAGGGGCAAGATGTTAACTTAGACTTAACCCCAAAGGTTAGCGCCCCTGCCAAAGCTGCTCTTTAGTCAACTTTGATTGCACCTCTTTGCTAGTTGGCTGGCTGAGACGCTTCTGGAGGTAAGGGCTGCTTTCCTGCAAAGGTGAGGCGCTAACTTGAGGCGTGGACTGACACACTCGGGAGAGTTTCCATGGCGAAGCTTGTAATCCAAGGGAAAAACATCGAAATTACCGATGCCATCCGCAGCTACGTCCAGGAAAAAATTGAGCGGGCTATCAGCCATTTTGCCCAGATCACTACTGAAGTAGATGTCAACCTGTCAGTAGCCCGCAACCCCCGCATCAGTGCCAACCAAGCCGCCGAAGTTACTGTTTACGCCAATGGCACGGTGATCCGAGCAGAAGAAAGTAGCGAAAACCTTTATGCCAGTATTGACCGAGTGGCCGACAAAATAGCCCGCAAGCTGCGCAAGTACAAAGAGCGCAATGGGGTTCACCGCATCCGCCATTCTCCCAAAACTTCAGTGGCGGTGGCCCAGCAGCCGCCTACGAATCCCGTGAACATGAACCGGCAGGCGGAGCTCCCCCCTGAGGTAGTGCGCACCAAGTATTTCGCCATGCCTCCTATGACGGTTGAGGAGGCGATGCAGCAATTAGAGCTGGTAGATCATGACTTCTACGTGTTCCGCAACAGCGAAAATGGCGAGATCAACGTCCTTTATGTGCGCAAGCACGGTGGCTATGGCTTGATCCGCCCCCATCCCTAGAGGTTGGCGGCAAGAGGCTTGGCAGGCCTGCTGCTGGGTCTAGGCGGGTGGGGCCTAATGCTGCAACTTCCCCCTTCTGGATGGCGTCCCTCCCCACTTTTGGGGCTTAGAGGTGCCTGAGTCAGGGGGGCAGAAGCTCTGCTAGCAATAGCGGGATCCTCAGCGGCTAAGAGACTTCCCAACGGCCAACACCTGCTGCAGAAACTGATCCTGGTGTTGGCGCAAGCTAGCCAGGTCAGGCCCGTGGTTGAGCAGGACAAAGGAGGTGCCATCCGGCAACTGCCCCAGCAGCATCAGCCGACTGGGGGCAGATCCTACCTGGGCGACGGTGCCGGGGGGCAGGGTGCGCAGCTGCAGAGCGCTGGGGCCAATGCCAGCTACGGGCAGGATCTGCGTTGGATTTCCCTCCGTGGCCGCCACCAGATGCTGCCACAGATGGGCCAGCGCGCGGGGGGAGAGATACAGCTCCTGCCCCTCCAGGCGAATCTCTGCTGCAGCAGGGAGGAGACTGGCCTCCAAGTGGGCGGCCGGCTCAGCCACCAAGCGCTGCCGCAGGTACTCTACCAGGGCTCTCGGGCCTCCCAATTCCGCCAGCAGGGCTCCCGCCATAGCCCGATCGAGGCTGCTGTTGAGAATGTGCAGAAGGGATCCCAGGGGCAGCGAGGTATAGCCAGCCAGGCAATGGAGCTCAGCAGGCAGCTCCTCCAGCGTTGACCCAGAACCGCCGATGGCTACAGGGTAGGGCTGTTGCGGATCCCGAAGGAGTTGGGCAAGCCGGCGGGCACTTGCTAGAGCATCGGGCTGGCCCAGCAAGCGGAAGGGGGGCACCACCTTCACCTCGCCGTCGATCTGGCGAATGCCAAGGCTGTGCAGATGGCGGGCCAGCTCAGCTACATTGGCCTCCCGGAAATAGGGATCCCCGCCGCCCACCACCACCAAGTCCCCGATCAGGCGCTGGCCAAGGCGATAGCCGGTGGTGAAGAAGTGAGTCTGGAAGCGATGCTCATAGCCCCAGGTTTCCAGCGCCATCAGACTAAGGGCCAATTGATCTAAAGGCCCTACCGGCAAAGGTTGATCCAGCCGGTGCTCTGCCAGCAGCTTGCCTTCGGTTGTCCAGAGCAGGATCCCTTGCTGCGAGAGAGCCCCTCCTTCGGCAGCCAACCCCTGCAAAAAACCGGACAAAACCGCAGCGTAGGGAGAACCTTGCTCACGGGGCCACCAGGGCGGAAGGCCAGGCGTGCCGCTAGGAGAGGGTAGGGGTGGGGGCGGGGTAGGGATAGGGAGGAAAGAATCCTGGGTGGAAGAGAGGGCTGCGGTCCTCCAGCAGGCCCCCAAGGTTAAAGAGCAGGCCAAAGGAAGGCCCGCCCAGAGGCAACGGCCATGAAAGCGCAACCCTGTTGGAATGGACACCATGCTAACCTCCCAGGGGACAGG
>NZ_JANSIV010000121.1:0-1563 GCF_047502705.1 Synechococcus sp. H70.1 | reverse complement strand
AGAGATCTGCGCCGTTTCATTGCCCTGCTGGAGTCCCGTGGCCAGCTTCGCCGTGTCGCTGCGGAGGTGGATCCTGAGTTGGAAATTGCCGAGATTGCCGATCGCCTTTTGGCGTGCGGGGGGCCGGCGCTGCTGTTTGAGCGGGTGAAGGGATCCACCATGCCCCTGCTCATCAACGCCCTAGGCACCGTGGAGCGCATCTGCTGGGCCCTGGGGATGGAGGAGCCGCGGGAGCTGGAGGAGCTGGGGAAAAAGCTGGCCTTGCTCTACCAGCCGCGCCCGCCCAGAACCTTCGCCCAGGCAGTGGACCTGGGGCAGGCCCTGTTTCGGGTCTTCAAAGCTCGGCCCAGCCGGGATCTCTTCCCCCCCTGTCAGCAGGTGGTGCTGCTGGGGGAGGCGGTGGATCTCACCCAACTGCCCCTGCTGCGGGTCTATCCTGGCGATGCCGGACGGGTGCTGACCTTGGGGCTGATGGTTACCAAAGACCCGGAAAACGGCATCCCCAACGTGGGGGTGTACCGCCTGCAGCTGCAAAGCCGCAACACCATGACGGTGCAGTGGCTGTCGGTGCGGGGGGCCACACGGCACCTGCGCAAGGCGGCAGCCCTGGGTCGGAAGCTGGAAGTGGCGGTGGCCATCGGGGTGGATCCCGCCGTGATCCTGGCAGCAGCCACGTCCCTGCCGGTGGATCTGTCGGAGTGGCTGTTTGCCGGTCTCTATGCCGGGGAAGGACTGCCGCTAGCCCGCTGCAAGACGGTGGATTTGGAGGTGCCGGCCCACGCGGAGATTGTCCTGGAGGGCACCATCACGCCGGGGGAGGTGGCCCCCGACGGCCCTGCCGGGGATCACCTTGGCTACTACGGCCCTCGCAACGAGCAGGCTCCTCTCATTCGCTTCCACTGCCTCACCCAGCGCCGCGATCCCATCTACCTCACCACCTTCAGTGGCAAGCCCCCCAAAGAAAACGACATGATGGCGCTGGCCCTCAACCGCATTTACACCCCCATCCTCAGGCAGCAGGTGCCGGAGATTGTGGACTTCTTTTTGCCCATGGAGGCCCTGGGCTACAAGGCGGCGATTTTGTCCATCGACAAGGCCTACCCCGGCCAAGCGCGGCGGGCGGCCCTGGCTTTTTGGAGCGCCCTGCCTCAGTTTAGCTACACCAAGTTTGTCATCGTGGTGGACAAGGACATCAACGTGCGGGATCCGCGCCAGGTGCTCTGGTGCCTGTGCTCGCGGGTGGACCCGCAGCGGGATGTGTTTATTCTGCCGGACCATCCCTTTGACGCCCTGGACTTTGCCACCGAAAAGCGGGGCCTGGGGGGCAAGATGGGGATCGACGCCACCACCAAGATCCCGCCGGAAACGGACACCCCTTGGCGGCAGCCCCTGGCTCCGGATCCGGAAGTGGCCCGCCGGGTGGATCGCCGCTGGGCCGAGTATGGTCTGGCGGACCTCAAGCTGCAGCCGGCGGATCCCCGCCTATTTGGCTACGAGTTCTAGGGAGGGCTAAGAGGCTGGCAGGTGCAACAGGCACTCTCTTGGGGGGTGGTGATCCTGAGC
>NZ_JANSIV010000120.1:0-693 GCF_047502705.1 Synechococcus sp. H70.1 | reverse complement strand
CTGCTAACTTTTGGGCGGCTCGGATACGCACTTGACCTTTGCTGAAGAAGTCTTCTAGCTTGGCGATCTCGGCACTGCTGAGGAAGCGATCGGCCGCATCCGACTGCGCGATGACTTGGGCAACAAGGCTCATAGGTTTTCGACGAGGAACGCTCTACAGGTAACAAAGTAAGTCAGATCCTCAAGATCGAAACCACTTGTTAAGAAAAAGTTGTGAATTGAAACTTACTTGCAACAAATTCCCTCTGACCTGCGCTTTTAGTACCGCAATAACCTTGACCCCCTCTTTACCGACCAGGGCGATTGCCAAGGTTTTGAATCGTATCTATTGCTACAGAATCTACGATAGAATTGGCGTGTAGAGGTCAGGGTGGGGAGATCTCTCATGAACGCAACTGCTGAAGCGAGTAGAGTTAGCTTCCTGGCCTGCCATCGGCGGAACATCGCTGCCTCTCTGGCCCATCGTCTAGAAGCAGCCAGGGCAGCCAACAACACCCGCCTGCTGGAGTTGCTGGAACAGGAACAACGGCAACTAGCAGCAGAGTCCAGCGGCAGGGATCCCTCTGTTTTGGGTCTGCCTGAAAGATGGCGCCACCTTTGGGAGGGCCTGAAAGCCGTGTTGAGCGTCCAGGAGGAGCTGCGGGTGCGCCAGTGGGTGGATGGTGGCGGCACGGTCTGGTGGCACGCCCAGGA
>NZ_JANSIV010000119.1:67726-74347 GCF_047502705.1 Synechococcus sp. H70.1 | reverse complement strand
TCCTGGACAGCACCGCCGCCCCCCTGCAGGTCTGGCTGGTGGACGACGGCTCCACCGCTGCCACCTGGGAGCTGGCCCAGGCCCTGGCTGCCGAACGGCAAGATCCGCGGCTGCACCTGCTCCAAGGGGATCTCCGCCCCCAGGGTCAAACGTGGGTGGGCAAAAACTGGGCCTGTGCCCATGCCGTTGCTGCCCTGGCCGCCCAGCCTGATCCCCCCGACTACCTGCTCTTTCTCGACTGCGACGTGCGGCTGCCATTGAAGCAGCCCTAGGACAGTTGCTGGCAAGCGGCAGCGCCTTGGTAAGCGTAGGGCCTCAGTTGGTGTGCGGCTGCCTGGCCGAGTGGCTGGTGCAGCCCATCATGATGGTCATCTTGGCGGCAGGCTACGACTTTGCCGCCGTCAACGATCCCAAGTGTCCCAAGGCCTTTGCCTTCGGGCCGTTCATGCTGTTTCGCCGCTCTGCCTACGAGCAAGTGGGCGAACACGCCGGCGTGGCCAATGTGGTTATCGAGGATG
Source organism: Synechococcus sp. H70.1 (assembly GCF_047502705.1). Taxonomy (NCBI): domain Bacteria; kingdom Bacillati; phylum Cyanobacteriota; class Cyanophyceae; order Synechococcales; family Synechococcaceae; genus Synechococcus; species Synechococcus sp. H70.1. The sequence continues at coordinate 73,829 of NZ_JANSIV010000119.1, read as the reverse complement.
TGGCCTTGGCCCAGCGCATCAAAGTGGCTGGCCTGGGCTTGCAGATTTGCCTAGGGGGGTCGCGGGTGCGATGCCGCATGTACGCCAATGGAGCCGCCCTCTGGGAAGGGTGGACGAAAAACTGGTTCCTAGGCCTGGAGCGCAACTGGGCCCTCGCCGTGTTGGCGATGGTCACTGTCTTGGGCATCTGCAGCCTGCCCTGGCTGGGGTTGATCCTGGCTGCGGCTATGGGATCCCTGCAGGTCTTGGCGGCCAGCCTGGCCGGGATCCTAGGCCAAGGGGTCATCCGCCTGCTTCTATGGCGTTGGGCCCACCTGCCGCTGCGTTACTGGTGGCTGACGGTGGTGGGAGGCTGGGTGACGGCAGCCATCATCTTGGCTTCTGCCATCCGCACCACCAGCGGGCGCAACTGGACTTGGCGGGGCCGTCCCCTGGGGTCAAACTAGCCTGGATCCTCTGAAATCTGTTGGGAACATGGTCTAATGGGGGATGTTCGGGGAGCATCCCAAAATAAACAAGCGGCGTTGACAAGGTGTTTACAAAGGTGGGGTAGCACCATGCAGGCTTTGGTCATCGGCTCCGGGGGAAGGGAACACGCTCTGGCGTGGAAGCTGTTGCAGTCTCCCCAGATTACTCGGGTCTACTGTGCACCTGGCAACGGCGGCACGCAGCAGATGCCCCGCTGTCAATCCGTAGCGCTGGCAGCCACTGACATCGAGGGTCTAGTTCGATTCGCTACCGTTCAAGGGATCCGCCTGACGGTGGTGGGGCCGGAACTGCCCTTGGTCGCGGGAATTGTGGACGCCTTTCAGGCAGCGGGGCTCCCCATTTTTGGTCCCAGTCGCGCCGCCGCCCAACTGGAGGGAAGCAAGCTCTGGGCCAAGCAACTGATGCAGGAAGCAGGGATCCCTACGGCTCCGGCTGCTGGCTTTGCCGACTTGTCTGAGGCACTGGCCTACCTGGATTCAAGAACTCCGTCAGGCAAAGGCAGCTATCCGGTGGTGATTAAAAAAGATGGGCTGGCCGCCGGCAAGGGGGTAACCGTTGCCCACAGCCGGGAAGAAGCCGTGCAGGCCCTGGAGGCAGCCCTGGCCAAGCCGGGCGAGCGGGTGCTGATTGAGGAGTTCCTTGCCGGCCAAGAGGTCTCGGTGCTGGCTCTGACGGATGGCCAGATCTGCCTGCCGCTGCTGCCCGCCCAAGACTACAAGCGCCTTGGCGATGGCGATACCGGCCCCAATACCGGCGGCATGGGGGCCCACGCCCCAGCAGACCACCTGGTGACGCCACAGCTTTTGGCCCGCATCCAGGCCCAAGTGCTGGATCCCACCCTACAGGCGCTACAGCGGCGGGGCATTCGCTACCAGGGGGTGATCTACGCCGGCCTGATGATTGCACCCAACGGGGATCCCTATGTGTTGGAGTACAACTGCCGCTTCGGGGATCCCGAAGCCCAGGTGATCCTGCCCCTGTTGGAAAACCCTCTGGACGAGGTGCTGCTGGCCTGCATCGAGGGACGGCTGGCCGATCTTCAACTAAAGTGGAAACCTGGCTACGCCGCCTGCGTGGTCATGGCTGCCCCCGGCTACCCTGACAGCTACGAGCGAGGGATCCCCATTACTGGTCTGGAGGCTGCTGCTGCCACCGGGGCCCTGGTGTTCCATGCCGGCACTCGCCAGGTGGGCAAGCAGCTTCTCAGCGACGGCGGGCGTGTCCTCTGTTTTACCGGCCAAGGGGCAACGCTGGCGGAAGCGCTGCGCCAAGCCTATGCTGCTGTGGAGCAGGTGCAGTTCCCCAAAGCCCACTACCGTTCTGACATTGGCAGCCGCGCCCTTGGGCCTGCCGTCCGGCGAGGTGTAGTGCCCGCCTCCTAGTCCCCTTCTTTTTTCGACTGCATCTCAAAGCCCCAGAGAGGTCGCTTCTCTGGGGCTGGTAAAGCAGCTTTAAAAAAAGCTTTGATGATTAGAGCCTAACTCCTCCAGTAAAGAGACGGCAACGATAGTATCAGAATCTCAACTTTCCTTAGATTTTCTCAACGGTGGGGCTGTTTCCGGCTGAGGAGAAGAGGCCTAACGTCTTGCTCCCGAAGGCATGCAGTTGAGCATCAGGGTGCAAAGTCCCACTCTAAGCTGAGGTTGAAGGGCTTCTTCTGCCAGAGCCAGCGAGGTGGGATCCCCAGTCCTTCGGTTAAGGGCGCAGACCTTTGCGGCGCTTGAGGGTTGCAGTCGTAGAGGGTGGTGGTGTAGCGATAGGTGCGCGGCGGCCCGCCCTTGAGCCGGATGCCGCTAATCTCAAAGAGGTAGGGGCGATTGGGCTGGACGGGTCCCACCGAGTAGGTGAGAGTCTCTAGGCCAAAGGCGGGATCCCCAACCCGCAGATCCCAAACCGGCACTGCCTCGCCAGTGAGGGCATCGGTGATGCGAACTTGGGCCTGGCTGAGATCAGAGAGGCCGCCGCGGCTGGGCACCGAGAAAGACCAGCGGTAGGCAGACAAAGGCTGGCCGGAAAACCCCTCGAGGCGGTACAGGTAGCCGTCCCTCTCCGGGAAGGCAATGAACTCTGGATCTGGCACCGACTCGTCAAAACCGAAGATCCAATTGGCATTGGCCTGGGTCACCCGTCCGGCCCGCGGGTCGTAGACAATGCCGTAAGCTCCTTGGGCGTACTGGGGGTAGAGGTTCCAGCGGCGATGCCCCACATCCACGAAGTTTTCCCGGCCCGGCTCGGCAAAATAAATATCTACCTGGCGCGCCAGCACCCGCCCTGGGTCGGGGCCGTTCAGCTCCAGAATCGGGCCAATTGCCAAGTTGCTAAAGCGGGATCCCGCCGCCCCGGCAGCAGTGAAGCAACGCCAAGAGGGGGGTGGCTCGTGGCTGAGGGCGCCATTGGCCACCTGCAGCAGCGCCGCCTGCTGAGCGGCCGCCAAGAATTCGGGATTGAGCTCCACCGGCGGCAACTCGTGCAACAGCCGCAGAAAGTTCAGCCGATCCATCATCTTCTGGGCTGCTGCCGGGGTGAGGCGACCGGGATTGCAGGTGGCAACTTGCGGCTGCTCGGCATAGATGGGGCCAGCAAAGGTGCGGGTCTGGCGATCCAACTGGCAGAGGAAGTTGGCAATCGGCAGCTCTCCTGCCCGCGGAGGTTCTGGAGCTGTGAGGGATCCCCTCCCACCACAGGCAGCCACCAAAAATAGTAGGCAGAGCAAACTAAGAACTCCCCCTGCCCAGACTGGCTTCCAACTGGGCAGCCGCTGCCAAGGCATGTAAGTCCTGTAGGGTTATCGACTAGCAGGAGTAGGGGTAGGGAGGCTGGGGGGACTGACGGTGCTGCTGCTACCCTCGTCACAGGCAGACAGCAGCCCCAGGCAGAGGAACAGGGCCAGAGCCCCCAAGAGCTTGCAGGTCACTTGGGTGGGTTGAAGTGTAGCCATCGCAACAGATCTCCAAAACCCTGCCAGGCTTGACCCTGTTTTATCACACAGGGGGGAAGTGCCAGAGCAGAACCTGGTTTCTCCCCCTTGGCCCTGCCTACTAGAGATAGAGCCCAAAGCGATCCTCTCTCTCCACCCTTAGTGCTGGTAGGGATCCCCGTACCTTAATGGCACCTTAGATGAATCTGCTTTTTTGCTGCTGAATTCGGCTGCTCAAGGGATGATCTGGAACTCCAGGTTGTAGGTCTGAAGCAGGTTGATTGTCTCGTGATCGGTGAGGTTGGTGTCGGCCAGCTCCAGGTTGTAAAAATCGATAAACTCCTCGTGGTCAAAGTAGGGGCCGGCATGCCAGGTGCCCACCTCCAGTTTGATAAAGCAATCGCCGGGCACCCGAAAAGCTTGAATCTCGTCCACCTGCAGCTTCTTGCGAGGCGGTGCAACGGCAATAAACCACTCCTTGCCGTGCAGGGATCCCAGACACTGGGTGCAACGGGTGTGGTGAGTTATTTGGGTGAACCGAAGGCCACGGCGGGGCAAGCGCATGAGGTAAAAGCGGGGTTGCCCCTGATTCAAAACCAACTGGGCATCTTGGCTGTCGAAGGGTTTGTCGTCAGGGACAGGGTAGATCACCTGCCCGTAGGGGGCAAAGTTTTCCGACTCCACCAGATGGGCCTTTAGTTGGCGCAATTGGCTGCTCACTCTACCTGTCTCCTCCTTGGATATTGAGACTATCTCCGCAGCTTGCCGTAGCCTGTCTGTTTTCCCCAGCCGGATCTTAAGATACCGACGGTAGAATTAGGGGGAAGACTTAGCTCTTTGCAGAGCCCCTAGCGATGCGGCGGGATTTACAGGAGCTGGTCATTTCTCCTTCTCTAGTGGAAAAGCTTTCCGGGGTACCTATAGATTGGCTGTACCGGCCTCGGCCTGTCCGTCGCTGGAAAGATTGGCTGCGCCAGTTCTCCGCTTTTTGGGAGCTGCTGCGCCTGCTGTTGGTGCTGGATCTCTTCTGCCGTTTCTTGACCTTTTGGGCAGGGGGATCCCTAGTGACCTTGGTGGGGCGGATGGTGATCCCTGGTCTGCGCAGCAGCTGGGGCAGTTGGCTGGTGGAATGGGGGATCCTGGCAGCCATTGCCGCTTTGGGCCAAGCCTATTGGATTTTCCGCAGCCGCCGCCTGCCGCTCTTGCTGAACTTGCTGGAAGAAGTAGATCGCTACCATCAGCTTATTCAAGCTATTCACATCAACGACGAATTGGTGGAGGCAGGTAATCCTGAGGTCAAGCTGCTCCAGCGGGATCAGATTATCGAGGCCTTGAAGCTGGCTCGCAGCGACCTAATCCGCGCCTTGAAAACCGAACGGATCTTGCGGCAGAACAAAGACTTTATTGAGCAGCAAAGTGAGTTCTTCGGTGACGAGTTGACAACTCTAACTGCGCTCCAGGTAAGGGAACAGGCCAGCGAACACTCGCGGCTTTTGGAGGCTGCTTTGCAAATTGCCTTGCAGGTGCGCTCCCAAGTGAGCCAACTGCAAAAAAGGGAAGCAAGCCTATCCCCAGACAAAACTCAACCTCCCAGCGAATCTCAAAACCCAGATTCCCCTCCTCTTGGATAGGCCCTCCTAGCGGCGGCAGGTGCTGGCGACTGTTGCTGAAGCAGGGGTGGAAAACTGGAGCAGGGATCCCGAAGGTAGCAGAGCTCTAGCTTTTAAAAAATGTCCTGCTTGAGTAACTGGGCCAAGCGCTCCAGGCCCTTTTTGACCTGGCGGGAAACCGTAACGGCGCTGATCCCCAGCCGCTTTGCTGTCTCTTTTTGGGTGAGATCGTAGAGGAAAACAAGTTCTAAAATCTGGCGGGTGCGCTCCTCCAGTGCGGCAAGGGCATTTTGCAAGCGGATGCGATCTTCTTCCGCCAGTTGAAAGCTGCGGTAGCGCTGATCCGGAATGACCTCCCCTAAGGCAGCACTGTCTTCCTCTGTTTGAATGGGGGCATCAAGGCTGAGCAAGCTGCTGTTTTGCTGGGCCAGTTGCATCTCTCGCCATTCTTCCTCTGTTAGCTGCAGGGCTTCTCTTACCTCCCTTTCGGAGGGAGGACGGCCCAACTCCTGCCGCAGACGGACGATTACCTTCTTGGCTTGCCGCTGCAGAGTCGCCCAACGGCGTGGGATCCGAATTGCTGGGCTCTTGTCTCGCAGGTAGTGTTGGATTTCGCCACGAATGTAGGGAAGAGCAAAGGAGCTAAAAGCCAAGCCGCGGCTGACGTCAAAGCGTTCGATGGCTTGAATTAATCCGATGCATCCCACTTGCACCAGGTCGTCGTAGGCCTCATTGCATTGGCTGCGCCAGTGGTGGGCTTCTTTGCGCACCAAGCCGAGGTTCAGTTCTACCAGCCGATTGCGCAGGGCAGGATCCCGAGTCTGGTGGTACAGCCGCAACAGCTCGACGGTTTGGGTTTTGACGTCTTCCTGCTTGGAGGCCATGGAGACAAACGGCGTCGGTGGGTCGGGGCTGTCGAGAGGAGACCGTTGGGGAGCTATGAGCCTGGAAGTCCCTGGTTTTCCTTCAAGGCCGGATAAGGAGCCAAACAAGGGATCCCCCCTGACCTCGAACTTTTCCAGATCAGACCTCTACTGGGCCCAACTGGGGAGCAACCTGCAGGCAAACCCTTTCAAAGCGTGACCAT
>NZ_JANSIV010000119.1:56667-67626 GCF_047502705.1 Synechococcus sp. H70.1 | reverse complement strand
CCACCGGCAAAGGGAAAATTGGCGGCTTGCGTCGGCAAAAGAGCCTCCCTTTCCTCCGCCATTGGGCGGAATGCTGTTGGGCCTCTCAGGTAGCGGAGGGAGGGCTCTTGGGGTCAGCAGCGGGGGGCGGCCATGAGTTGCAGGGCCAGAGAGAGGCTAGGAATGCCGCAAAGCTTGGCTCGCCGCGAATGGGATCAAAGTAGGGTTCGGAGGCAAGTAAGGGGCAGTAGCGTTCTGGCTGCAGCCGCAGAGCTTGCTCTAAGGCTTGGAGGGCCTGGGGCACTTGGCCTTCCCAGGCGCAGCAGCAGGCTTTGGCGTAGTGGGCATCGGCATTGTTGGGATCCAGCTCCAGAGCCCGTTCAAAACTCTGAATGGCCAGCCCATAGAGCTCCAAGTCCATCAGCACTAGGCCGCGCTGCAGCCAGAGCTGGGAGCGCTGGGGATCCTGGGCTAGAGCGCGGTCGTAGCTGTTGAGAGCTTCCATCCAGTTGCCCAGCTGGTGGTGGGCAAGGGCGTGGCCGGCCCAGAGGGAAGCAGATTCGCAGCCCAGTTGCAGGGCTCGCTCGTAGCTGGCCAGGGCCTCAGCGTAGCGCTCCAGGTGCACCAAAGCCAGCCCGCGGCTCTGCCAAAGCTGGGGATCCAGGGGATTGATGGCCAGGGCCTTGTCGTAGCTGTTCACCGCCTCCTGCCACCGCTCCAGGGAGGCCAAGGTCAGCCCGTGCAGATGCCAGGCTTCTCCACTGTCGGGGCGCAAGGTGAGAACCTGCTCGTAGGCGCGCAGGGCCTCTTGGTAGCGGCCCAGTTGCCGCAGCGTGTTGGCCTGGTTAAAGCGGGCCTCAAAAAAATCCGGCTTTAGGTGCAGAGCCCGCTCGTAGCTGGCCAGCGCTTCCTGGTGACGGCCAAGCTCGTCTAGCAGCGAGCCACGATTGTTCCAAGCTTCGGGAAAGTCCGGCTTCAGCTCTAGGGCCCGGTCGTAGCTAGCTAGAGCGGCTTGCGCCTGCCCCAAGTGGTCGAGGAGGGTGGCGCGGTTGTACCAGGCAATGGGATCCTGCGGCCGCTCTGCCACTGCCTCCTCGAAAGGCTGCAGTTGGGCCGCCTGTTGCGCCGTCAGGGCAGAGAGGTCAACCGCTGTTGCTGGCAAAACAGTTGTCGAGTCGGGGGGAGCAGCCCGCTGCTGCCGCCGCAGCCACCAGGCCCAGCCTCCCACCAGGAGCAGCAGGCCTACCCCCAGTACCAGCGCGCCCAGGTCGATTGGGGCAGTTGCCAACGGCATGACCTACTACATCATCACCAAAAAGGGCAGGGGATCGCTGGGTCCTGCCGGCGAGATGAGCTCAATGCGCTTTTCGCCAGGGTAGGTGCTGGGATCAATCTCAAAGGTAACTGTCAGGGCCTCGGCGCTGGCCTGCACTGGCTCTTGGGAGCGCCCCAAGGGATCCCCGAAGCTAACCCGGATCCCCTTGCCTGCCGGGCTGACCCGGATCTCGGTTACCTGATCCAGATGGGATCCCTCGAGAGTACAGACGATGATGTCCCCTACAAAAGCCTCCCGCGGCCAACCGCGCCGCACGATGGGTCTGGACATGTTGGCTCCCTCGGTCTTTTACTCTCCATTTTCCTCTTTCTGCTCCACCCCAAAACGGCTCTGATGGCACAGGGGTTCTGCCATCACCGCTTGCCACCCTTCCAGAGAAGAGCTGCTTTGGGGAAAAGCAACAGCAGATGCCCGCTGCAACACCTGGCCGTCTGAACCCACGCTCACCAAGCGGGGACTCTCTCCCAGGCTGTCGGCTACGGCAAACAGCACCCGTCCCTTTGCCGCGGCATCCCAGCCCAGTAGCTCTGCATAGGCCAGTGCTGGGGGTGGATCCCAGATTTGCACCGGTGGGATCTGGCTCGAGCCGGTGGGCAAAGGCCAGATCACCGCCCGATCCCAGCTTAAGTCGGTCTGGAACCAGCCTGTGTACTCCCGCGCCAGCAGGGTGTTGTCCTGCCAGGCTAGCGGCAGGATCATGGCAAAATCCAAGGGCTCAACAGGGTCGTACACAGACGCTGCCGCCTGATAGATCACGTGCAAAGCTTGGGTACGGAGGTTCTCAGCAAACAGCACACTGGTCAACCGACTGGCCTGCGGTGTGGCCACCAAATCCAGCCGCGTGTACACCTGCCACTGGGGATCCGGAGCCGGCAGCGGCTGGCTGCGCAGCAGGCCCACCAGCGTACACTGCCGCTGCCCTGCCTCTTCCTGCAAGGAGTACACCCACTCCCAGGGCAGGGGCAAGGGAGAGGAGCTTTCTGGGGCAGCCGTTGCCCGATCCCTCAACCAGATACCGCTCCCCTCTGTCCAGCCAATCCAAACCGCCAACAGGGCTCCCCCCAGTTGCCACAGGCAGCTTCCCCTGCGCCAGTTCTCCATTTGCCCGACCTTCCTGCCCCTCCAGTTGGCTAGGCCTTGGCCGACAGCCGCACCTGTACCGACCGGCTATGGGCGGGTAACCCCTCCGCTTGCGCCAGCGCTTGAATGGCACCGGCCACCTCTTGCAGGGCTGCCGAGCCGTACTGGATTAAGCTGGAGTGCTTCAGGAAGGTTTCTACCCCCAGCGCTGAAGCGTAGCGGGCTGCCCCTGCCGTAGGCAAGGTGTGGTTGGGTCCGGCCAGGTAGTCCCCCACCGCCTCTGGGGTATAGTGTCCCAAGAAGATTGCCCCCGCATGGCGAATCGCATCTACCAGGGCCCAGGGATCGGCTACCTGGAGCTCCAGGTGTTCTGGCGCAAACTGGTTGGACAAGTTGACCGCCGTGGCCAGATCGGGCACCACCCCAATTAGCCCGTAGTTGGCCACCGCCTTTTCCACCATGAGGCGATTGGGATGCTCCTCGATCTGGGTAGCTACCGCCTGCTGCACCTGTTGGGCCAGCTGGAGGTCTGGAGTAAGCAGGATGGCCGCTGCCAGGGGGTCATGCTCGGCCTGGGCCAGGAGATCGGCAGCAACATAAAGGGGGTTGGCGCTCTCATCGGCAATGATCACCACTTCCGAAGGACCGGCCAAGGAGTCGATGCCCACTGTGCCATACACCAGCTTTTTGGCCAGGGTTACGTAGATGTTGCCGGGGCCCGTGATCACGTCCACCTTGGGGATGGTCTCGGTTCCATAGGCCAGTGCTGCAATCGCCTGGGCCCCGCCGACGCGATAGATGGTGTGGATACCTACTTCTTGGGCGGCCACCAAAATGGCGGGGTGAATCCCCTTGCCTCCTGAGCCGTCGGATCCTGGTGGGGTTACCATGACAATTTCCGGCACTCCCGCCACCTTGGCTGGAATCGCATTCATCAACACGGTACTGGGATAAGCGGCGCGCCCTCCGGGAATGTAGAGGCCAGCGCGATCCACTGGGCGGTACTGCTTGCCCAAGACAATCTCGGGACCAGGAAAGCTCACCCAACTGCTGGGCACCCGCTGCCGGTGGAAGGCTTCGATGCGCTGTTTGGCCAGGCGCAGAGCCGAGAGCAGTTGCGGCGAGACTGCCTGGTAGGCCGCCTCCAGCTCCGCCCCCGAGACCCTTAGCTCAGCTACGCTGAGCTCCACCTGGTCGAACTCTGCCGTGTAGGCCAGCAGGGCCCGATCCCCCTGGCGGCGCACTGCTTGCAGGATCTCCCGCACAGTTGCCTCGCGATGAAGGTTTTGCTCAGCCTGAGTGCGCTCCGAGATCCGTCTGAGCTCCGCTTCGGCCTCGGCTAGCTGGGTAACAATTCTCAGCATGGCAACTCCTTCGCCTGGCTTATTGTAGGCAGAGAGTGAGGGATCCCATCTGCGCCTAGCACGCTCCACAGGGGCTATGGTCATAGCTTAGCCTGGATTTTCCGCCGCCAAGCCCTCCTCAGAGGGCTAAGGGGGCATCCCTCTGCAGTAGCTGGGATCTCCAGAGCTAGCAGTTGTTTCAAGGAGTATTAATTTGTGTTAGGACTATATTACAGTAGGCTATGGTGAAGCTAAAACAGTTGTTGAGGAATCCGTCGCCTCTAGCGATTGCTGACCATGCCCACCTCTGCTCAGCTGCCTACAGAGCAAGCTCTCCAGCCTTCGGTAGCAGCAGACCAGGAGCCTTTCTTGGGGCTGCTGCGGGATCTGGCGCGGGCTTACCAAGCCTTTGAAAATTGCGCCAGCGCTCACATTCGTCAAATGGGGCTGACCGCCCCCCAATTTGATGTGTTGGTAACTCTTGGCAACACTCCCGGCCTGACAATGAATGTCCTGGCCCAAAAAACACTGGTTACCAAAGGAACACTGACCGGGATCGTGGATCGCCTGGAACAAAAGGGGCTGGTGCGTCGCGAGGTACCTCCAGAAAACCGCCGCTGCTTTAGGGTCGTGCTCACTGAAGAGGGGGAAAAACTGTTTGAACAGATCTTCCCGGCCCACGTGGCCTACCTGAAAGAGCGTTTTCAAAAGCTGAGTCCCGAAGAGATGGCTCAGATCCAAGCCTGTTTGAAAAAGCTGCAGGCAATTTTCTACTCGGGAGAGGCTGAGCAGCGGGACTTTTCAGCGGCTGCAGTCGGCTCTGCCTAGGGCCAGATCGAGGAGCTGGCCACTGCCTCACCCCAAAACCCAGAGCATGAAAGCCACCCCCAGCGTGACGACGCCAAAGAGGGCATAGCTGATCCGGCGCAGTGGCTGCAGCTGCATGGCATGGAGATCCTTAAGCCAACCCAGCCCCAGCGACTCCACAAAGCGATCTAACACTGCTTGCAGGGGGTAGGCGTAAACGGAATCCTGCTCCTTGAAGTTGACCAGTACAACTAGAAGCGTGGCGTAGCTCCAGAGGAGGCCCCAGAGCACAGCACTCAACCCGATCAAGATGGGCTCAAGCATCGACCTTCCTGAGTCTCCCGGGGGCGCGACCGCCACCCCCTCAATGGCGTTCTTGGATCCCCCTTTTCAGCCTCTTTTCTTGAAGCTACCCCGCTCCCAAGCACCAGAGAAGAGGCGTCCTGCCCGTCCAAGGCAAAAGATGGCAGACTAGGGTTACTCGCCCAAGCTACCTTGACTGATGCCCATGAGCTCTCGCTACCTGCTGCCCCCTGCCGAGCCCAAATCCGTCGGCACCGCCTATCTCCTCTGGGCATTGCGCGTCTTCGGCATCTGCGGTGTCCATCGCCTTTACCTGGGCAAACCCGGGACGGGCATTCTCTGGCTCTTTACGTTTGGCCTGTTGGGAATTGGCCAGTTGATTGACCTGTTTTTGATCCCAGGCATGGTGGAAGATTACAACTTCAAGCTGGCCGTCTTGCAAGGGATCCGCCCCTCTGGGGCTCCCGCCAAGTCTGTCTCGGCCCCGCCTCAGCCTTTGAAGGGTCAGGCTTTGATGCGGGAGATCCTACGGCTGGCGCAGCAGCGACAAGGGATCCTCACCCTCTCGGAGATCGCCATCGAGCTCCCTGCCGACTTTGACGAGATTGAAAAAGCGCTGCGAGAGCTAAGCCGACGGGGCATGGCCTCCCCTGAGAACAACCTCACCACCGGCGCAGTGGAATACCACTTCCCTCACCTGTTGCGCTCCCCTGGCGACCGGCGCTCCCTCTGACAAGGTCCTACTGGGATCCCAGGATCCCCCGCTGTTTGGCCAGTTGCATTGCCCGGCGAAAGGCCAGCAAGCCCAGCCCGAAGTAGAAAATGCCGCTGGCCAGAGCCATGAGCAGCCGCAGGGGATCCAATCCCACCTCCCGCACCATCAGATCCCGCAGCAGGCCAGCCCCTGCCGTCATGGGCAGCATCTGCCCCAGCCACTTTAGGGATCCCGACCACTCTTCCGTGGGGGTAGCTAGGAGAAAGAGCAGGCCAAATTGGCTCAGGATCAGCAGTTGTTGAATGCGCTTCCAGATCAAGGCAGCAGATCCCAGCAAAAACGAGAAGCCATAGGCCCCTAGCACCACGCTCAAAAGGGGCAGCAGCAAGCTGGGGGGAAAGCGCAGCTGGCTGCCGGTGAGCAACAGGATGATCCCCAAAATGACGACAACGAGGGTGAGGCGTAACACCAAACTGGCGCAGGCCCGCGCCAAAAACAGGGTGGCCGCCGAAAAGGGCGAGAGCAACACCTGCTCCAGCGTGCCCGTCTGGGCTTCCACCTGCAAGTTGAGGGCAATATCGTTCACTACAAAAATCACTAGCGTCCAGAGCACATAGCCAATCACCACCGCGTCCAGCCGTTCGCCAAACTGGGAAGCTGGCCCCGCCACATACTGAGCGCCGGCAAAGAGGGCATAGAAGAAAAAGGTGGTGATGAGGATCCCGCCCAGGGCTTCTGCCGGATAGCGAATGTACTGGATCCAGGTGCGCTTTAGCTCCGCCCAAAACAGGTACAGCAGTGGTCTCATCTCCTCTGCAGCAGCTTGAGAAAAATGTGGGTGAGATCTGCTTCCTCTCGCTTAACGCTAAGCAGGGGCAAGGGCTTGAGGATCTCCAGCACCTGATACAACGCCTCCGAGGAGCCGCCAAAGCGCAGCTGATGGCAGCCGAGAATCTCCACCCCTTGCCGGAGCAGGCGCCCCGCCCGGCTGGGATCCAGCTCTTGTTCCAACTCAATCCGATAAGTACTGGCCGCAGCGGCAAACTGGCGGATCAGCTCCTGCGTGGGAGTCTGGAGGAGGATTCTCCCCCCCTCAATCACGGCCACTTGGTCTGAGAGGGCCTCGGCCATCTCCAGTTGGTGGGTAGTGAGGAGAATGGCCCGACCTGCAGCGGCAATTTGGCGGATCAAGGATTTCACTGCTTGGGCGGCTTCCACATCCAGCCCCAGGGTGGGCTCATCCAAAAGGAGCAGAGCCGGCTGGTGCAAGAGGGCAACAGCAATGGCCACCTTCTGCTGCATACCCCGCGAAAGGGTCTGCACAGCAACATCCCGTTTTTCTAGCAGGCCAAAGGTCTCCAGTAGCTCCAGCCCCCGCTGGCGAGCCGTTCTGGGGGATAGCCCCCGCAGCACGCCAAAGTACTCCAAGTTTTGCAAGGGGGTCAGCCGCCAGTAGAGGTTGCGGTTGCCTTCCAGCACCGCCCCCACCTGGGCCAGCGCACCCGCATCGGCGTGGGGATCCCGTCCCAGGATGCGCACCGTGCCAGCATCCGGCCGGATCAGCCCAGCAATCATTTTGATGGTGGTGGTCTTGCCGGCTCCATTGGGCCCCAAGAAAGCCAGGATCTCCCCTGCCGCCAGCGTCAGAGAGACATCCACCACCGCCCGCACCTGCTTGCCCCCCTGCCGGTAGGTTTTCTGGAGGTGATGCACTGCGAGAACTTTCATGAGGCAAGCTTTGGCATCCCAGCCTCCGGCTCCGTTAAGGCCAGGCTCATCTTATCTAGCCACTGCAAAAGGTTTTCCAGTTGCTGGGCCGGCGCCAGCATCCCCAGCCCCCGTACTGTGACCTTGCCCGGCTGGTAGACAAAGCGGGACTGCAAGTGGGCTGGTAGGGCTTCCTTGAGGCGGTTCCAGGCCGGCTCCTCCATGGGAGTTTCCAAAAGAACATGCTCCTTGGCTGGCCTGATGCGGGAAAAGCCCAGCGTGCGGGCCAAAATCTTTAGCTCCATCACCCGCAGCAGTTCCTGGGTAGGCTTGGGCAGCGGGCCAAAGCGGTCTTGCCATTCCTGGGCTATCTGAGAAAGCTCCAGGCGCGATCCAGCAGCCGCCAACTGGCGATAAGCCTGCATTTTTTGTTCCTCGTCAGGGATATAGCTCTGGGGAATCATGGCCGTAACGTTGAGGTCGATCTGGGTGTCCTCCACCTGCGGGATCTTCTGGCCGCGAATTTCTCGAATGGCCTCTTGCAGCATTTCTAGGTAGAGATCAAGGCCCACTGCATTGACTTGCCCCGATTGCTCCGTTCCCAGCAAGTTGCCAATCCCGCGAATTTCCATATCCCGCAGAGCCAACTGGTAGCCAGATCCCAGTTGGGTAAATTCTTGAATGGCCTGCAGGCGTTTGCGGGCCTCCTCGGTGAGGATCCCATCTTCTCGGTAGAATAGCCAGGCATGGGCTTGGATCCCAGCCCGGCCCACCCGACCTCGCAGTTGGTAAAGCTGAGCCAGCCCAAACTCCTGGGCATTTTCAATCAAAATGGTGTTGACACGGGGAATATCCAAACCAGACTCAATAATGGTAGTGCAGACCAGGATATCGATTTCCCCATTGTTAAAAGCCAGCATCGTCGCTTCCAGCTCCCCTTCCGGCATCTGCCCATGGGCAATGGCAATGCGGGCGCCGGGTACCCATTCCCGCAGTTTGGCACTGGTTTCTTCGATCCCTTCAATGCGGTTGACGACATAAAAGACTTGCCCGCCGCGATCCAACTCCTGGCGGATAGCCGTGCGAATGACCTCAGGGTTGTAGGGGGAGAGGTGAGTTTTAATCGGGCGCCGCGAGGGCGGGGGAGTTTGGATCAAGCTCATTTCCCTCAACCCTGACAAGGCCATATACAGCGTGCGGGGAATAGGAGTAGCCGTAAGGGTGAGCACATCTACCTGGGTTTTGAGGAGTTTAATTTTCTCTTTTTGGTTGACACCAAAGCGATGTTCTTCGTCAATGACTAGAAGGCCTAAATCCCGAAACTGCACATCCTTGCCCAAAAGTTGGTGGGTGCCCACAATGACATCCAGTTCGCCACTTTTGAGGCGGGCCAGGATCTCTTTTTTCTCTTCAGGAGTGCGGAAGCGGTTGAGTAAGCCCACTTGAATGGGATAGGGGGCAAAGCGCTCTTTGAGAGTGTGGTAGTGCTGCTGGGTGAGAATGGTGGTTGGCGCCAGAAGAGCTACCTGCTTGCCAGCGGTTACGGCTTTGAAAATGGCGCGGATGGCCACTTCCGTTTTGCCAAAACCCACATCCCCACACAGCAGCCGATCCATGGGGCGAGGGGACTCCATATCCCGCTTGATCTCCTGGACGGCGCGAATTTGATCCGGCGTCAACGGATGGGGAAAAGACTCCTCAAACTCCTGTTGCCACGGAGAATCGGGCGGGAAGGCATAGCCCTCCTGTTCGGCTCGTTTGGCGTAGAGCTGCAGCAGATCAAAGGCCACTTTTCGCAGGCTCTTTTTCACCTTCTGCTTGGTCTTTTCCCAACTGCTGCCGGACATTTTGTGCAGAGCAGGCGGTCCATCGCCGCTAGCCCGGTAGCGGGAGAGGGAGTTGACCTGGTCGGCAGCTACCCGCAACAAGCCATCGCTGTATTGAATGACCAGATATTCCCGGGTTTCGCCGCCGATGGTGAGGCTTTCCAAGCGCAGGAACTGGCCAATGCCATGGGCTCGGTGAACAACAAAATCCCCCGGCTTGAGCAGGTTGGGATCCACCTGGCGGGAGCTGGCCTGGCGGCGCTTGCGCACATAGGTGGGGGTGGCCAGGCTGTGCTGGCCGAAAAACTCGCGGTCGGTCAGCACCACCCACCCCAGCGTGGGCAGGAGAAACCCCTCCAGATCCGCTAGGCCGGAGTACTTCAGGGCCACCGGCGTGTAGGACTGGAGCTGGCGCTCGATAGTCGGAAAATCTCTGGGGTTGGGCACGTACTGGGCCGGGCAGTCGTGTTCCTGCAGCAGAGCCACGGTGCGGGAGGGCTGGGCGGAGAGGATCCACACCTGCAAGTGTTGCTTGCGGTACTCGCGCAGGGTTTTGGCCAGGGATCCAAACTGGTGGGGAGTGGCAGGGACAGGCCGGCTTTTGAGGTCGAGGACAGCTTCCCCCTCACCAGCAGGGGCAAAGGCACGGGCCAACAGGCGGGGGAAGGGATCCCACTCAGCGGCCTCAAGATCGAAGGGGCGGTGGAAGGGCACTAGAGCCGGCTCGGCAGCCTGGGCCAGCTGCCACTGCTCCTCGGCGTGGGCTAGCCACTGCCGGCTGTGGGCCTGGCACTGCTCCGGCTCGTCGATCAGGATCAAGGTATTAGGATCCAAGTAGCTCAGCAGGTTGGCCGGTGGATCGTAGAGCAGGCCGAGAAAACGGCGCAGGCCTTCTGGGGGAGGCGATCCCTGCAGCCAATGCTGCTGCAGGGCGGGGGAGAGCCGCTCCATCTTTTCCTGCAGCCCTGGCCAAAGCATGGGCCCATAGCCGGTGGGAGTCAGCCAGACAGAGGGAATTGAATCCTGGGAGCGCTGGCTTACCGGGTCGAACTCCCGCAGCCGTTCCAGCTCATTGCCAAACCACTCCAGGCGCACTGGCCACTCGCAGGCCACCGGGAAAATGTCGAGAATATCGCCCCTTTGGCTCCACTGCCCCTCGCTTTCCACCAGGCTTACCCGCTGGTAGCCCAGCCGGGCCAACTGCTGCCCCAACTGCTGCGGCGACAGCTCCAGGCCAGGTTCCAGCTTGAGGCAAAAGCCCTGAAACACCTCTGGGGGGGGAAGGTGAGGTTGCAGGGCCCGCTCCGTCGCCACGATGGCCATGCCCTTTCTGCCCTGGAGACAGTCGGCCAGCACCTGGAACTGGCCCCACACCAGTTCCGGCTCCAGGTCAAACGGCTCATAGGGGGAAGCCTCAGAAGTGGGATAAAGGTACACGCTCTCCCAGCCCATGCCCTCCAGTTGCGCCGTCCAGCGGCCTGCTTCTTCCAAAGTGGCAGTCACCACCAGCAGGGATCTCCCCTCCTGCTGGGCCAAAGCTGAGGCCATCAACCCCTTGGCAATCCGCCCTGCCCCCTGAATGGCTGCCTGTCGCCGCGATCTCAAGCGGGCGGCCAACTCTTGTACCAAGCCGGATTGGGCGAGAAAGTGCACCAGCGGGACAAACGACATCTTCTACCCCCCACTGCCAACTGGGATCTCTAACAAGCCGGGATCCCAATTCTGGCAGGCCCTGAGGAGAATTTGCATGGCGTTATCCCCGCCCCTCAACGGGCCATTTCGGGATTGCGGATCCCCAGGCTGCCAAGTTCGCAACCCTCTTTATTCTGTAGTCCGCTTTACACGAAGAAAACCCCTTCTTCC
>NZ_JANSIV010000119.1:29146-56567 GCF_047502705.1 Synechococcus sp. H70.1 | reverse complement strand
GCCTGCACAAACTGCAGCAGAGAGGGTTGGGAAAAGTTGAGTTTATCCATCCAAACTGGGTGCCAATCATGTTTCTAGACACCGTCGCACTTTCTCGACTACAGTTTGCCCTCACGGCCATTTTCCATATGCTATGGCCGGTTTTAACAACAGGAATGGCTATTTATCTTGTTGTTATAGAGGGCCTTTGGCTAAAAACCCGCAATCTAGATTACTATCGCCACGCTCGTTTCTGGTCAAAGATCTATGTATTGAACTTTGGCCTTGGCGTGGCCTCAGGGTTGCCGATGGCCTTTCAATTTGGCATGAACTGGGCCCCTTTTTCTGAGGCAGTGGGCGACTTTTTTGGAACCATCCTTGGGTTTGAGGGCACGATGGCCTTTATGCTGGAGGCCAGCTTTTTGGGGATCATGCTCTTTGGCTGGGAGCGGGTGCCGCCGGTGATTCACTGGATCTCGACCATCCTGGTGGCCTTCGGCGCCAACCTCTCTACCTTTTGGATCCTGACGGCTAACTCTTGGCTACAGACGCCGGCAGGGGGAGTATTTGTCAATGGAAAGTTTGTGGTGCACGACTACCTGCAAGCCATTGTCAATCCCTTCATGGTCAATAGCTTTCTGCACATGTTTTTTGCCACTTTGGAGACCTCTTTGTTTGTAATTGGTGGCATCAGTGCCTGGTACATTCTCAAGCGGCGGCACAGCGAGTTTTTTTCCCGTTCCCTCAAAGTGGTCTTGGCAATGGCTCTGGTGGTAGCCCCCTTGCAGGTGTTTATCGGCCACTTGAGCGCAGAGCAAGTGTATCGCTATCAGCCGGCCAAGCTGGCGGCCATGGAGGCCCAGTGGGAGACGATCCCTGCCGGCGAACGAGCCGATTGGAGCCTGCTAGCCCTGCCCAACGACCGAGAAGAGCGCAACGAGTGGGAGGTGAAGATCCCCGGTGCGCTGGGCTATCTGCTGGAATTTAAGCCCAGGCTGGATCGACCGGTGCAGGGCCTGAAAGCTTGGGATCCCCAAAATCGTCCTCACATGATTGGCCTCATCTACTACTCCTTTAGGACAATGGTGGCCATTGGCCTGTTTCTGGCCGGGCTTGTGGGGGTTACCTTGATCCAGTGGTTGAGGGGCAAGCTGTCGGCGGAGGCCCTCTCCCAGCAGAAGTGGCTGATGTGGGCCTGGGTCTTTGCTGGCCCCCTAGGATACATTGCCGTCGAGGCTGGCTGGATTGTCCGCTGTGTTGGCCGGCAGCCCTGGATTGTGTATGGACAACTGCGCACCGCGGAATCCGTTTCGCCGCTGCCGCCGGGAGAGGTGCTGTTTTCTTTGGTCGGCCTGACTGCTTTGTATACAGTGCTTTTCGTGGCTGCCCTTTACTTTGGCAGCCGCATCCTCCGCAGAGGGCCTAACCTGGAGCTGCCTGCCCCCGTTCCGGCAACCCAGCCGGTGATCGTGATCGAGCCTGCCCGCCACGAGCCGGATCGCCGTCCTGCAGAAGCTCGCTAGCGCCGGTGCGGCTCCAACAGGACCCAGGCGACACTGCCGGCTCTTTATCCAACAGCAGCCAAGCCACTTGTCGATTTCCAGCTCCCCTCTCCCAGAAGGAGAGGAGCTGGGGGTGAGGGGGATCATGTCTCGAACTGGTCGGAAATACCCAAAGCGGAGAGAACGACGATGGAATCTTTCGAGCCTTTACAGCAGTTTTTACCGCAAGTCTGGTTTTTTATCCTCGGTCTCTTTCTCTTCCTTTATGTTCTGCTAGATGGATTTGACTTGGGGGTTGGCATTCTTTCCCTGACAGCCTCCAGCGAAACGCGCCGCAGCATTCTCATGACCAGTCTGGGCAATGTCTGGGATGCCAACGAGACCTGGCTGGTGTTGATGGGGGGATCCCTATTTGGAGCCTTTCCCCTTGCCTACGCCACCATTCTCAACGCCCTCTACATTCCGCTGGTGATCATGGTGGTGGGCCTGATCTTGCGGGCTGTCTCTTTCGAGTTTCGGGAGAACGCCGACAACAAGCTGGTGTGGAACCTCGCCTTTGGGGTGGGCAGCTTTTTGGCGGCCTTGGGCCAGGGGTTTGCCTTGGGCAGCGTCTTCGAAGGGATCCGCGTCGACGAAGCCGGCCACTTTGCCGGCAGCCCTTGGGATTGGCTAACCTGGCGCACGGTGTTGGTGGCTCTTACGCTTATCCAGGGCTACGTGTTAATCGGCTCGGCCTACCTAATCGTTAAGACCACCGGCGAGCTGCAGAAAACCTACTACAAGACAGCAACCATCGCCACCTGGACAACGTTGCTGGGGGCAGTGTTTATCACCATCAGCACCCCCATCATGTCGGAGCAGGCGCGCGCTCAGCTTTTCTCGCCTCCTCTTTTCTATATCTTTGCTGCCATCCCCGTTTTGGGACTTTTGTTGGTGGCTCTGTTGCTGCGCAGCCTGCGGCGGCGAGAAGAAAATAGCGTTTTGGTTTACACTTTTTTAATCTTTGCCCTTTCTTTTATCGGCCTGGGGTTTATGGTTTTCCCCAACATTATTCCTCCCAGCGTCACCATCTACGAAGCAGCCGCTTCTCCCAGTTCACTGGTGTTTATGCTCACCTTTATTGGCTTTTTGATCCCGGTTATTTTGTCCTACAACATCTACAACTATGTGGTGTTCCGGGGCAAGATCGTGGTGCAGGAAGCAACGCCAGAAGAGGCCAAAGTTTCGGAGGCAGCTTAAACCCAGAAAACAAGACCCCGCCGAGCGTTTTGCCAGGCGGGGTACATTTGCAAGCAAAACAGGGTTAACCTTGAGGGAGCCATCGGATGGGCGGCACGGCCACTCCTTAGGAGGCCCTGCTCTCCTTAGGTTTTAGGCTAGGAAGAGCAATTCCTCTAGCAGATTTGGCCTCTTCACTCCCGCTTCAGCCACTGCCGGATCTGCTCGGCAGCCACATCGCGACCTCCCAAGCCAAAAGCCAAGGCCACCGCGACGGCAATCGCACCCAGCACCAGGCCAAAAGCCAGCACCACAATGTCGGTGGCTACACCCATCTGCTGTAAGGCCATGGCGCCGACGAAAACCAAAATGGCCACCCGCGCCGCCTGCGCCAGCACGCCCGCAGAGGGGTTGCCCAAGCTCTTGATCATGGAATGGGCCAAATTGGCCAGGTAAAGGCCAATCCCGAACACCAAGGCGCCGATGAGCACCCGCCCGGAAATCAGCAACAGCCCCTCCACGATGTCGGTCAAAGCGGCAAACTGCAGCAGCTCCACCGCCGGCACTGCCCCGAACAAGACCACGCCCACCCAGACCACCAGTCCAGCAATCTCAGAGGGGGTGCGCCGCTTCACCAACTCCCCTTCAGCAGCAGGTGCTTCAGGAGCAGGGGCCAAGGGCAAGCCCAGGCCAGCAGACAGACGGTCAAAGCCCACCGCCTGCAGCAACTGGGTCACCAAACCGGCCAAGAACTGCCCCAGCCAATAAAAGACGGCCAGAATCAGAGCCGATCCTGCAATTCGGGGAATGGCCCGCAACACCTGCTCCAGCATCGCCACCGCCGGATCCGAGATGGCCCGGATTTCCAGAGCATTGAGAGCCGCAATCACCGCCGGGATCAACACTAAGATGTAGGCTACCGTGCCCACCGTCTGGGCCAACTGGGGAATGCCAAAGCGGGCCCCCAAGCGGTTGGCTCCTGCTGCCGCTAGCAAATTGGAAACGATCCCACGCACAATGCGGGCCAAAAACCAGCCCACCCCACCGATGATGAGCGCTCCCAAAATGCGCGGCACCATCGACAGGATTTGATCCAGCAGGTTCTGCACCGGCTGCAGCGGCCCCCGCAGGTTCAGCGTATCCAGGATGAGCGGCAAAAAGAACAGCAGAATCAACCAGTAGAGGGCGTCACCCAGAGCTTCATTCAAGAGAAAAGGAGCGACCTCAGCCCCCCCCTCTGACTTTGCAGCTGTTCCTTCTGTACCCACCTCACCGGCAGCACTCTCTTGGTGAAGAGGCTGAACCAGCCGCTCGTCCAAGTTAAAGCGCCGCAGCCCCCGAATGACCGCTAGGCGGGCAACCGTGGCCACCGCCCAGCCCACCACCAGCAGCACCAGGGCTCCACCCAGCCGCGGCAGATAGACGAAAATTTCTCCCAAAAACCTGTTGAGTGGGTCGGAGACGGCCTGGAGCTGTAGGGCATTCAGCACCGCCACCAACACAAAAGCCAGGATGATCCAGTAAACAGCAGCGGCCACCCAGCGCTCCGTTTGCGGCAGCTTCTCGCCAGGCTTTTGCCCCAAAACCCAAGCAGCTAGGCGGTTATCGAGCTGCGTCCGCCTGAGCAGCCCCCGAACGCCGAAGGCCACCGCCGTGGCCACGAGCCAACCCAGAACTAGGATGGCAATCGCCGCCAGCAGATTGGGCATAAAAGCAGTAACTCTACCCCAAAGATTGACAACAAAGGAGACGGCCTCATCTTGAAGAGTGTTTATAGAGGTGTCCATGATTACCCTCACAACCTGAAATGATCAGGATGTTCAAATGATAAGAGTAGGCTAGCCTGAAGCGCTTCTTCAGGCAAGCTGGGCTGACCTAGGAGAGAGCCTCAAAAAACAAAAACGCCACGTCTTGAAACGAAACTTTACGTCCACTCATATCAGGAGCTGATGGTTGACCAAAACTGCAGGGGTGCTGGCAAAGAAAAAAGGTGTCCAGGGAAAACTTCTGCAGCTTCTTAGAACTGTTGGTTCCTCCTAAATTGGTTTCTTCCAATACACCAGCCCATCTTCTCCGTTGTTGTAATAGCCCTTGCGACGTCCCAACAGTTGAAACCCTGCCGATTCATAGAGGCGGATGGCAGCGTGGTTAGAAGCCCTCACTTCCAACGTGGCCCAACAGCAGCCTGCTGCCCTGGCTTGGGTTAGCAGCTCCTCCAGGATCCTTCGACCCAAACCACGCCGCCGATGGTCAGGATCCACTGCCAACGAGATGATGTGGGCTTCTTCCTCAATGCGCCAGAGGATGCCAAAGCCTACTAACGTTGGGGTAGGCGACGTCTTCTCGCCCCTGTCTCCAGGTTCCACCACAGCTCCAATGACAGTGCTGGTGGGCCGTTCCAGCTCCGCGCGATAGCCCTGCTCCCCCCAGTGTCCGCCGTAGCAGCGCCGATCCAGTTCCAGCAATTGGGGCAGGGCAGTGATATCCAGCACTTGCAGCCGATAACCTGTGCTACCCATGGTGGTCTAGTCCCGCAATTTGCAAAACTCCGATAGCAACAACTGCCCAAAGGGATCGTCATCCGGGGCAGCATAGGGCAGGGCTCGGCGCCTAAGGCTCAAGATCTGGTCCCCCGATTGCGAATGGAGCTTGAGCTCGTAGTCGAGCCCTTCTGCCTCCTGGAGGTAACCTTGGGCGGCTTTCAGGATCCCTGCTCGCAGTTGGGCTTTGGCAGCAGGGGCCATGAGGTAGCGAACAAACCAGCGGGCACTGCCGGGATCCACCTCGGCGAGGTATTGGAGAGCGGGGCTCAACACTGCAGAGTGCTCTTGGGGGGATTGGATAGCTGGAGAAAAGGTGGGATCTGAGGCTTGGCTCATGGCTGGGGATACCAGAGGGCTTCGAGGGTACGGACAAGGGCCGCCGCTTCCGCAGGAGAGGGAGGATGGGGTAGGCAGACCGTGACATGGCCCAGTTTTCGTCCTGGGCGGGCAGGGGTTTTGTGGTACCAGTGCACTGTGGCATTGGGGATCTCTGCCAGGCGCTGCCGCTTTTGGGCATAGTCACTGCTGGAGTGCTCATAGCCCAGGAGGTTCACCATCACTGCCCCCCCACACTTGAGGGAGGGATCCCCCAACGGCAAACCGGTGATGGCCCGCAGGTGCTGCTCAAATTGGGAGGTGTGGCAGGCTTCCAGGGTGTAGTGGCCAGAGTTGTGAACCCGCGGCGAGATCTCGTTGATCCAGATCCCAGCCTTGGGGTGGGGCGGCGGCACCCAGAAGAGCTCGATGGCGAACACGCCCACTGCCTCCAACTTGTCCATTACCTTGACCGCCAGGTCGCGAATCTCGGCCTCGACAGTTGCGGGAATGCGGGCAGGCACCAGAACATGGCGGCAGACCTGCTCGATCTGCACAGTTTCCACCACGGGGTAGATCTGGATCTCGCCGGCTAGCCCCCGCGCCACCATCACCGCCAGCTCCCGCTCAAAGGGGATCCACTCTTCGACAAGCAGCGGGATCCCGGCATACTCGGCCAGGGCCTCTTGCAAGGTTGCTCGGTCGGGCAGGATGCGGGTGCCCTGGCCATCGTAGCCCTGCCGCCGCCGCTTGAGCACCAAGGGGAAGCTTAGGCTAGAGAAATCCGCCATCTCCACAGGCCAAAAAGCCGGCACCGGCAACCCCAACTCCGCCAGAAACTGCCGCTGGCGCAACTTGTCTAGCAACGGCTCCAGGGTGCTCAGGCGGGGGCGAAAGCGGGATCCCTCTGGATCCAGCTTTTGCAGCTCTGCCAAAGGGATGAACTCGTTTTCAAAGGTTACCACCGAGCAGCATTCCAGTAACTGGGCTGTGGCCTGGGTGTCGGTTACAGAGCCCCAAACTACCCCGTCGGCCACCGCCACCGCCGGCTCGGTGGGAGCAGCGGCCTGCACAACCAGGGGGATCCCCAGCCGACGAGCCGCTAGAGCCAACATCTGCGCCAACTGTCCGCCGCCGATTACCCCTACCGGCTGCATCTGAGTTTGGGACTTCACGGCCGCACCGCCCCACGAGTTACACTGAGAGGTAAAGCACCGTCTAGTCTACTGTCTCTCGGGTTTAGAACCCTACTGGCGGGATCCCGCTAGGAGAAAAACGGTGGAGCCCTCTAAGCTAAAAGAGCTCATCGACCGAGCGCTGGCGGATAAGGTCCTCACCCGCGCCGAGCAAGAAGCAATCCTCAAGGCAGTTACCGCCGATTCCTACGTCTCACCGGAAGAACACGAACTGCTGGACCAGATTGTGGAGCGCCTCAATAGCGGTGAGATTCGCGTCGTAGAGTAAAAACCCGCAGCTCCAAAGGGTTGGGATAGACTGGAGATCCCTTGGCCACCTCTAGCAGTATCCGCTGAGATTCTGCCGCCACCATGAGTTCTCGCTCCTCGGACTGGTTTACGCGGGCACGGCATCTCTTCTACGGCACCGCCACTGCCCTGGTGGAAATTCTGGAGGATCCCCAAAAGCGCGCGGAAAGTTTCAGTCGCCTTTCTGTCGACTGGGCGGCGCTGGCTACAGAACTGGAGCAAAAAGGGGAGCAGATTGAACAAGAGGCTGTTCGCTACCTGGAAAGCCTCCGCCGTCAAGCTAGCAAGGCCTCCGATCCAACCGTAGATAGCCAAGCACCGGCCAGCCCGCCTGCTAGGAGCAGCTCCCCAACCCCGGCTCCTGCTGCCCCCATCTCCCAAGAAGAGATGGCCGACCTGATGGAGCTGATCCACCAGATTGAGTCCTTGCGCCTGGAGTTAGAGCGGCTGCGCACAGAACCTTGCTCTGATGCTGGTCCTTCTGCCTGATCCCAACTCCTGTGCGGTTTGACGTTGTTACCCTTTTCCCGGAATTTTTTGAGTCGCCGCTGCGCATTGGCTTGGTGGGCAAAGCCCTGAAGCAGGGGATCGCCGAGGTTCATCTCACCAACCCGCGCGACTTTGCCACCGATAAGCACCGCCGGGTCGACGATGAGCCCTATGGGGGTGGGGTAGGCATGGTGCTCAAGCCAGAGCCCTTTTTTGCCGCTGTCGCCTCCCTACCTCGCTTGGAGCCCTACGAGATTATCTTGCTCACGCCCCAGGGGCAACCCCTAGACCAGGCCCTGCTGCGGGAGCTGGCCCAAAAGGCCCAGCTCATCCTGCTCTGCGGGCAGTACGAGGGCTTTGACGAGCGGATCCGCCAATATCTAGCTACCCGCGAGGTGTCGCTGGGGGATTTTGTGCTGACAGGAGGAGAGATCCCGGCGCTGGCCTTGATCAACGGCGTGCTGCGCCTCTTGCCGGGTACTGTGGGTAAGGTAGACTCTCTGAAGAAGGAGAGCTTTGAGGAAGGGCTGCTCGACTACCCCCAATATACCCGCCCAGCTGAGTTTCTGGGGTACAAGGTGCCCCAGGTGCTCCTTTCAGGGAACCACGAGGCCATTGCCCGCTGGCGCCTACAGCAGCAGTTGGTGCGCACCTGGCAACGGCGGCCAGATCTGTTGGCCAAACGTCCCCTCACCCCCCAAGAACAACAGTT
Organism: Synechococcus sp. H70.1; assembly: GCF_047502705.1. Classification (NCBI taxonomy): domain Bacteria; kingdom Bacillati; phylum Cyanobacteriota; class Cyanophyceae; order Synechococcales; family Synechococcaceae; genus Synechococcus; species Synechococcus sp. H70.1. The sequence goes on along the minus strand of NZ_JANSIV010000119.1, from coordinate 48,325 downwards.
GTTGGCCGAAGGCCTAGCCAAGCAGCACACTGAGGTGGAGGAATAAGGATGTGGGTAAACTATCTCAACTCCCTTCTCAATGGCCACCCGGCAATTCCTAGGATTCTGGGACTGCTTCTGTTGGGGATCCTGGCCAGCCCGGGGCTTGCTCTAGCCCAAAGGGGGAGTGGCAACGAGGCCCTTTACCGCGACAGCGGAGTTCAGTGGTTCGACGGCACCAGCATTGACATAAGCGATCTCTTCCGGGCTGCCGAGTTTCTCTCTCGCCAAAGGGCCTCCTCCCGCTGGGACAGTGGGGCGGCCGTCGATGCAGCTGTGGAGCAGTTCAACCAATCCCGCCGTCGCCCCTTGTTGCTCTCCCCAGAGAGGCCCAACACCTCTCTTACCCCTTGAGGTTCGCTCCCCTCGCCAGCCTGATCTGTTAAGATTACAAAGATATCCTTGTGGGCGCTAGACAATGGCGCTCTGTTCTCGGGATCCCCTAGGAGATGCCGCCGTGGTTAAGAGTACCCCCTCCAGCAAAACTGAACGGGAAGAGCGTCTGGATCCCGCCAGGCGGGGTCAATCCAAAGACAGTTCCCCTGAGCCCAAAGGGATTGCAGGCTTCCTCCGAGAGACGCGGGCGGAGTTGGCTAAAATTGCTTGGCCAAGTCGCCAGCAATTGATTAGCGAATCCATTGGCGTCTTCCTAATTGTGCTGATCTTCGCCGCGTTTATTTACCTGGTTGATCAACTGTTTGGCTGGGTAGCCACGCAGCTGTTCTCATAAATCCTTCTCTGGACAGGGCAGAGTTGAGGTAGCGAATCCCCCCTGGGGGGAGGGGAAGCCTACGGAGAGGAGGTGAGGTATGAGGTCAGGGTTAGAGCAACGGCGGAGACGCCGTGGGAACTACGTTGAGCCCCTAGAAGCTCCAGAAACGACTGCAGAAAGGGAAGAAGGGGAAGGTCAAAGCCAGCGCAACTTGCGCTGGTACGCCGTCCAGGTGGCTGCTGGCTGCGAAAACAAAGTTAAAAGCGCTCTTCTGCAGCGAGCAGCAGCGCTGGATGTGGCCGATCAAATCGTTGAAGTGGTGATCCCAAAGCGGATAGGCTTCAAGCTGGACCGATCTGGCAAGCGCCAGGAGCAAGAGGAAAAGATTTTCCCCGGCTATGTGCTGGTGCGCATGGACCTTAACGATGACACCTGGATGGTGGTGAAAACCACTCCCAATGTCATCAACTTTGTCGGTACAGAACAGAGACGGCCCTATGGTCGCGGCCGGGGGCACGTGACGCCGCGACCCCTCAGTCCCAGCGAGGTTCAGCGCATCTTCAGCACTACTGAGGTGGAAGCGGTGCCCCTTAAGATTGACCTGGCCCCTGGGGATCGCATTGAGGTGCTCTCTGGACCCTTCCAGGGGTTCTACGGCGAGGTCGTGGATGTCAGCCCAGAACGGGGCAAGCTCAAGGCTTTAATCTCGATTTTTGGGCGGGATACTCCGGTAGAATTAGAGCTTGGTCAAGTGCGAAAAGAGGTGTAACTGCGTTGCATGGCTAAGAAACTGGTGGCAGTGGTCAAGCTGGCCATCCAAGCGGGCAAAGCCACCCCCGCTCCTCCTATTGGCCCCGCCTTGGGTCAGCACGGGGTCAACATCATGGCCTTCTGCAAGGAATATAATGCCAGAACGGCAGATCAGGCTGGCATGGTGGTGCCAGTTGAGGTCTCCATTTACGACGATCGCAGCTTCACCTTCGTCCTCAAGACGCCGCCAGCCTCGGTCCTGATTAAGAAAGCCCTTGGCATTGAGTCAGGCTCTAGTGAGCCCCACAAAGTCAAGGTGGGCTCCTTAACTCGCGCGCAACTGCGCCAGATTGCTGAGCAGAAGCTGCCGGATTTGAATACCAACGATGTAGAGGCAGCAATGAGAATCATTGCCGGCACTGCCCGCAGCATGGGAGTGACGATAGTTGACTAGGGCTCTGCTGACCTAGTGGAGGTGTTTGTTGTTCTGGGGGAGAGAAGTTCTCGCCAGTACCCCAAGGAGGAACTATGGCTCGAAAACTATCCAAGCGCATGCAGGCTTTGCGGGAGAAGGTCAAGCCCATCCCCTATCCTCCTGCAGAAGCCATTGCCCTCATGAAGGAAACAGCCACTGCTAAATTTGACGAGGCGGCTGAGGTTCACATTCGCCTGGGGATCGATCCCAAATATGCCGACCAGCAGCTGCGCTCCACTGTAGTTTTGCCGCGCGGCACCGGGCAGGAAATTCGAGTGGCGGTGATTGCCCGCGGCGAAAAGGTGGTGGAAGCCCAGAATGCCGGGGCCGATCGAGTGGGGTTTGAAGACCTCATCGAGGAGATCAGCAAAGGCGTGATTGATTTTGACCTGCTGATTGCCACTCCCGATGTCATGCCCCAGGTGGCTAAGCTGGGGCGCCTGTTGGGGCCACGCGGCCTGATGCCCTCTCCTAAGGGGGGCACGGTTACCATGGATCTGGCCCAGGCAATTAAGGAGTTCAAAGCTGGCAAACTAGAGTACCGGGCTGACAAATCTGGCATTGTCCATTTAATCTTCGGCAAGTGTCAGTTTCCCGTCGAAGCCCTGCTGGAAAACCTGAAAGCGGTGCAGGAGTCTATTGACCGCAATCGTCCCCCGGGGGCAAAGGGCAAGTATTGGCGAACGATGCATATTTGTGCTACGATGGGTCCCTCCATCGAGGTTGATATCAATGCCCTGCGGGAGCTAAAGTTGGCTGCCTAGTTTCTCAGGGCAAATTCCAGCCAAGGAAGGGATCCCAGCAAAAATCCTTTCCACAGTTGAACAGAGAGCCGAAGACAGCAGGTGCCAAGTGGCTTAATCTCCTGCCGAGGCTGGGGTAGAGTGGGGAAGGATCCCAAGGGGGTAACTTTCGTACTTGCCCGAGTGCGTCTCGGCTAGAGCTGAGGCGCATTCTATTTGGCCTTTTGCAGCGGCAACCGCTGTTCGGTTCTCACCCAATGACGGACAATCGAGGAGGTGAGCGCGTGGGCAAGCAACCCCTAGCGAAAAAAATAGAGGTGGTCGATGAGGTTCGATCCCTGCTGCAAGCCAGCCAAATGGTGCTGGTCATTGACTACAAAGGCCTGACCGTGGCTGAGATGAACCAACTGCGGGCGGAGCTCCGCAAAGCGGATGCGGTCTGCATGGTGGTTAAAAATACCCTGATGCGGCGGGCGGTTGCTGACCTCAAGGCTTGGGCAGGGATCCTGCCTTTCTTGTCGGGGCCAACGGCCTTTATCATGATCCGAGGCAATATTGCGGCAGCCCTGAAGGCGTATCAAGACTTTGCCAAGCAAACCAAGAAGACTGAGTTTCGCGGTGCTGCAGCGGAGGGGCTGTCTCTGACCTTGGATCAGGCCAAGGCTATTGCCGAGCTGCCGCCCAAGGAGGTGCTCATGGCCCAGGTGGCGGGCAGCCTCAAGTTGGTAGCTACCCGGCTGGCGATTGGGCTCAATGCCGTGCCCACCCAGGTGGCCCGCGGTATCCAGGAGATCCCGGCCTCGCTGGCACGGGCTGTGCGGGCCATTGCCGACAAGGAGGCAGCCTAAAGGCAGCTGCCTCCTTAGGTCGATGGTCCAATTTCACCCTATCCACTTGTGAACCAAGGAGATAAAACTATGGCTTCAGAGCGTGTTCAAAGCATCCTAGAAGAGCTGAAGGCCTTGACTTTGCTGGAAGCTGCTGAGCTGGTGAAAGCCATTGAAGAAACCTTTGGCGTCAGTGCAGCTGCGCCGGTAGGTGGCATGGTCATGGCTGCTCCTGTGGCAGCACCAGCGGCAGCGGCACCTGCAGCCCCGGCTGAGCCGGTAGAGGAGCAAACGGCTTTTGATGTCATTCTCGAGGCTGTCCCTGCCGACAAGAAGATTGCCGTCCTCAAGGTGGTGCGGGAGTTGACTGGCTTGGGCCTGAAAGATGCCAAGGATCTCGTAGAAGCTGCCCCCAAGGCAGTTAAGGAAGGGGTCTCCAAAGAGGAGGCCAACGAGATCAAGAAGAAGCTAGAGGAAGCTGGCGCTACGGTCAAGGTCAAGTAGGCCGAGCTGGGGAAGAGGGGTTTTTCCCTACTCTCTTTTGGGACCAGGGCTCTGCCCGGCTGCAAGTTGTAGGGGAGGGGCGCTTTGCCCCTCTCTTTTGGTGGTTTAGAGGCGGGGGGACCTTTGCGCCGCCTCTGCCAGCACCGCGGAGCAAGGGGCTGTAGCCTCGGCCAGCTCTCAGGGCCAGAGGAGGAAAAGGCCCTCGTCAGGGGGCCGGAAACCATTACAATGGGTTACGGACGCTTGCCACCACCCCCCATGGATTTCGGAGTCGGCTTTCTCTCCAACAATGTCATGCTGCCGATCCTGGATTTTTTCTACGGGATCGTGCCTAGCTACGGCCTGGCCATCATCTTTCTGACGTTGGTGATCCGCTTTGCCCTCTACCCCCTCAATGCCGGGTCCATCCGCAACATGCGCCGCATGAAAGTGATTAGCCCGGTGATGCAGCGGCGGATGCGAGAGCTGCAGGAGAAGTACCGCGACGACCCGCAAAAGCTGCGGGAGGCCCAGGCCAAACTCTACAGCGAACTAGGGGTCAACCCGCTTGGGGGGTGCCTGCCGCTCTTGATTCAAATGCCAGTGCTATTTGCTCTCTTTGCCACGCTGCGGGGATCGCCGTTTGCAGCGGTAACCTATGACGTCAACCTGCAGATCTTGCCGGCGGAGGTGGCAGCTGAGGTGGTGCCCACCCCCTACGTCAGCCCCAGCAAGAACATCTTCGTTGCCGACTCAGTCCACAAGCCAGTGGTGCTGGTGGTACCTAAGGGTACCAAGATTGCGGTGGGGGAGCAGGTGCAGTGGAGGTTGCAGGGGCCGGGGGGCAAGCCCTTCGAGCAGCTGGTTACAGAAGCAGGGGGAGACCCCAAGCTGTTGCAGCCAACTTGGAAGGTGGTTAAGGGGGAGGAGCGGGTCCAGCTCCAGCCGGATGGCAGCCTGCTGGCGCTGCAGCCAGGGGAGGTAACGCTGCAGATCTCAATTCCTGGCTTGGCCTCAGATACTGGCTTTTTGTTTATCGATAAACTAGGCCGCGTTGGCGCCTTTGACCCAGATGGGACCATCCACTGGGATATCATTGCCATGATTGTCCTCTTTGGCCTTTCCATCTACCTAAACCAGGCCCTGACCAGTACCGGCCAGGAGGATCCCAGCCAGAGCTCGATGGCCCGTATTACCCCGGTGCTCTTTTCGGCGATGTTTCTGTTTTTCCCATTGCCGGCGGGAGTTTTGCTTTATATCCTCATTTCCAGCCTTTTCCAGACACTGCAAACTTTCTTGCTCTCGCGAGAGCCTTTGCCAGAGAGCTTGCAGCAGTTGGTGGAAGAGGAACGTCGCCGTACTGCCCAGGTCAGTGCTGACCGAGTAGCAAAACCCAAAGCAGCTGGGGGAGGTCGCGAATCTTTGCCCTTTGAGCCCTAAGCAATCCTCTGGCTGCTCAGGGGGTGGGCTTACAGTTGACTGGTTGATAGTCTCTCAGCAAGTGGAAGCTGTTCAGGATGAGCCACCCTGAGTCTTCTACAGGTTCCCCCAAAGGAGCCGCTGCCGCTAGGAAGTCCCACCAGCAGTCTGAGGGAACCGCTGCCCCTTCCCCGATTAAGCTTTCTCCCGCTGAGCAGCGAGAACGGGCTAGAGAGTGGTTGCAGCAGGTACTGGCGGCAATGGGAATACCAGCAGTGGTGCGGGTGGTGGGGGAGGTCATTGAAATTGAGGCCAGTTCTCTCACGCCTGCCCAAAAACAAGTTCTGCTTTCCAAGGTGCTCCCAGGGCCCCTCCCTAAGGAGACTAAAGTTGACGAAGAGCGGACTCCAGTCGTTCTAGATGCTTTGCAATATCTAGCCAACACAATTCTCAACCTCAACCAGCCAGAAGACCAGCAACAACCCTATATCCTGGATTTAGACGGCTATCGGGAGCGCCGTTTGCAGGAGTTGAAGGCTTTGGTTGCGGCAGCTGTGGAGAAGGTAAGAGGGAGCGGACGGGAGTATGAGTTTCCTGAGCATCTTTCGGCTGCCGACCGGCGGCAAATCCACACGCTCCTCAAGGACCCTGCCTATGCCGACCTGGAAACTTTCAGCCGCGGAAAAGAGCCGGATCGCCGCTTGGTAATCCGGCGGGCCTCGCGCCGAGGGTAGGCTGTGGAGCTCGGGGCAGCTAAGAGATCCCACTCGAGGGGAACAATGCCATGCTAAAGCCAATTCGTCTATCCGATCTGCGACAACTGCCTGGCCAAACTCAGGAGGTACGGTTTAGGCAGTTTTTTGCTGGCTTTGAGAGCCTGACACCGGTGGAGGGATCCCTGCAGGTCAGCCACCGAGGGCACTTTGTTGAGGTCAGTGCCCAGGCCCGCACCATCGTGACGCTAACTTGTCACCGCTGCCTGCAACAGTTTAACCACCGGCTGGAGTTGGACGTTGAGGAGATCATTCTCATTCGTGAGCCCAGCCCTGGCCCTCCACCCCTGGAGCTGGAACTGCGGGATGAGGAGGATCTGCTGGAAAGCTTGCCTCCTGACGGCGAGCTGGATGTGGAAGACTGGATGTACCAATACCTGCATTTGGAGATGCCCAGCCAGTTGCCCTGCCGCCCTGACTGCCCAGGCATTGTGGTGGAACCGGCTGCGCCGGCAGGGGATCCCCGCTGGGCGCCGCTGGCAGCTCTTCTCAAAGAGATCTCCTAGTCCTAGACCTTTTGCTGGCCTGAGGCCAGAGCCCTAGAAATACCGCTTCATTTGGATGCGAAAGCGGCCTTTTTTTGTCTCGGCTACCTCTTCAATTTGCAGCCGACCACGGCCGCGGATGGCAATCCAATCCTGGGGCCTAAGGAGGTAACTGGCTTGGGTAACCGGCTTCCAGTTGACCCGCACTTCTCCTTGTTGGATCTCTTCCACCATTTTGCTGCGGGAGATGCCGAATCCCGCCGAGGCCACTGCGTCCAGGCGCAAAGAGGCTTCCACAGTGGTAATGGACTTGACCCGTGGCGGTTGGACCTTTAGGTGACTAAGAGGGATGGGGCTGACCTTGACGGGCACGCTGCGCACTTGGGTCAGGTTGAGGCTGAGATAGTCCACCAGTTCGGGTACCACGATAGCCTGCGCGCCTGACTCCCCAATTACGAGGATGTCTCCCACCTTCTCGCGGGCAATTCCCGTTGCCAAAAGGGCTCCTAAAAAGTCGCGGTGAGTGGCGGGGTCGAAAAGAAAGTTCCCCTCAATTTCAATAGCGGCCAGGGGGATCCCTTCCGCCTCCACACCAACCTCGGGGCGAGCCAGGGCCAGGCGCTGGCGTTCTGCCTGGGCATAGCCCCCCCAGGCCACCACCTGCAGTTCAGCCAAGTTATGCAAGCGGCTTTGCACCTCGGCTACCTCTGGGGGGGAGAGAAAATCGCTCCAGACCACTTGCCAGGTTTTGAGGGCTTGCTCCCCCAGATCCAGGATGCGCGCCAAGGTTTCTCGGTACTCGGCACCTTTGAGGAGATCGGCTCTGGGCAGCATGGGAGAGCACTTCCAGCTCTAGGGTTTTGTTCCCTTTCTCCCATGCTAAGCTAGATGTCTAGAGCTTGGCGGGCGTAGCCAAGTGGTTAAGGCAGAGGATTGTGGTTCCTCCACTCGTGGGTTCGAATCCCATCGTCCGCCCTACTCCTCTAGTTGCAGCTTAAAACCAGGGTGCCCACGGCGTCGATGCTGCCCGTCCAACCCGGCTCGATTACGGCGGTGGCCTCTGGCATCTCGACAATGGCTGGTCCGCGCAGCTGAAACCCCACGTCCATGCACCGCCGATCGTAAACCGGTACTGGGCGCAGCCGACCGGCAAACCAGGCCTTGCGCTCTCCTTTGAAGGGATCCCCTGGCAGGGGGGGCGGCGCCTTTAAAGGCACAGGGGGCAAAGCTTGAACCGCCCGCAGACGCAGGTGGATCACCTCCACCTCTTGGTCGGGATCCTGCCAGCCGTAGCGCCGCTGGTGGGCCTGGTGAAACCGCTGCTCTAGGAGGGCAACCGGATCCGCCAACTGGGCCGGGATCTCCAGCTCAAAGGACTGGCCGCGGTAGCGCAGGTCCAAGCTAAAGTACAGCTCCGGCTCCTGCAGGTCGGCTTTCGCCTGGCGGATGAGGGGGGCTGCCCATTGGGCCAAAAGGGATCCCTCGGCAGCCGACTCCAGTTGCCGCAGCGGCTGCAGGAGGGCCCGCCGGTAATCCCGCTGTAGGTTGGCCACAGCCATACCTAGCGCGGAGAGGACACCGGCAAAGGCCGGGATCAAGATGCAGCGGATCCCCAGCTCCTCTGCCAAGGCACAGGCATGCATGGGCCCGGCTCCGCCAAAGGCCAGCAGGGCAAAATCGGCGGGATCCAAGCCCCGCTCCACGCTGATGACCCGCAAAGCCTGCGCCATGGCCCCATTGGCCAGGGTGCGAATGCCAACAGCCGTCTCCTCCAAACTCAAACCCAAGGGCTCCGCCAGCGTCGCAATAGCCTGGCCAGCCAGATCCCGTCGCAGGCAAACAGAGTCCCCCAGCCAGCCCCCATCCGGCAGGTAGCCCAGCCAAAGGTTGGCGTCGGTTACTGTGGGAGCCGTTCCTCCCCGCCCGTAGCAGGCCGGCCCAGGGTTGGAGCCGGCACTTTCCGGCCCCACCTGCAGCCCCCCGCCGGGTAGCAGGTAGGCCAGGGATCCGCCCCCGGCACTGACCGTGTGGATGTCAATCTGGGGCTGCTGCACCGGCAGGCCGCACACTACCGCTGACGAGGTAACCTGAGGGAGGCCGTCTTGAATGAGGGCCACATCGGTGCTGGTTCCTCCCATGTCCAGGCTGAGCAGATGGGAATAGCCGCTCAGACGGCCCACATAGGCCGCCCCGTAAACGCCGCCCGCCGGCCCCGAAAGCAGTGCCACCGAGGCGTGGGCTGCTGCCTGAGCAAGGGAGGTGACGCCGCCGGAAGATTGCATGATTAGGGGGGCGGGGATCCCTCTCTCCCGACAACCCTGGGCCAAGCGGTGCAGGTAGCCCGCCAGGGCCGGGCTGAGGTAGGCATCAATGGCTGTGGTGCTAAAGCGCTCGTATTCCCGAAACTCCGGCGCCACCTCGCAGGAGAGGGAAACGTGCAAGCCGGGAAAGGCCTTGCGCAAAGCCGCCCCCAGGCGCTGCTCGTGCTCCGGGTAGAGGAAAGAAAACAAAAACCCTACCCCCACGGCGCGGATCCCCTCCCGCTGCACCCGCTCTCCCACCTCCCGGATGACGCGCTGGATCTCCTCCTCCGTCAGCGGCTCCAACACGCCGCTTACGCTGCAGCGCTCCTTTACCTCTAGGCAGTGGTGGCGGGGCACCACTGGCTCCGGCTTGGGCTGGGTGAGGTCGTAGAGGGAGGGGCGGTTTTGGCGACCAATGGCCAGCACATCCCGGAAACCCGCCGTGGTCAAAAAGAGGGTAGGGGATCCCTTGCGCTCCAGGAGGGCGTTGGTGGCCACCGTCATGCCATGGCAGAACACATCCACCTTGACCGCGCCCAGCTTGTCCAAGGCGGCAAAGACCCCCTCTTCCGGGCTGGGGGTGGAGAGCACCTTGGCCGTCCGGATCTGGCCTTCCTGAAGGAGCACTAAATCGGTGAAGGTTCCCCCCACATCGATCCCCAGACGGACCAAACCCTCCTGCCTCCAATCCTGTTGCTCGGCTTGCTCGCTGCTGGTGTTGGACATTGCTCAATAAGGCTCTCGTGTAGGTCCGCCCCTGCGCTTCTCATTTCAACCCCTCCCTAGAGACGACGCCGGGGCATCTCTTCCGACTCAGTTGCCAGGGGTTGCTCCTGCTGCAAAAGCCGGCGAAAGGCCGGCTCGTCCAGCCGGTAGTCCCGCTGCTCGATCAAATCCCGATCTGTAGAGTAGATGGTGTCCGCCTCCTGCACCACCTCTTGGCGGCGGAAGCGGCGGGCAAAGTCGAGCTTGCGCAGCAGCGCCTCGGAGGGACGCTTCAGCCGCTCTTGCCAGAACCGCCGGCTGCGGTTGCGCCGCTCCACCCCCTGGTTGCGAAATTGCAACGTCAGCCACCGCACCGCAGGCACCGCCAAAAACAGCGTGCCGTAGAGGAAGAGGAATTCAATCAGCGGGTAGATAAACGCCAAAAAGGCATTGCTCCTGGCGGCGGCTGCCACCTCCTCCCGCGCCCCATAGAGAATGGCTGCCAGGAAGAAATTGAGCACCCCTAGGCCAGCAGCCAGGGTCAGTTGCTCAGGGGTGGCGCGGCTAAACACCCAGGGTTTTTCCTGCAACATCCCAGGAAGCTGCTGTTGGGGGCTTTCTGTGGCCGTTACCTGCAGCTCTGGGAAACGATAGACGATATCGCCGTCCTCGCTTACCTCCGGCTGGCCGTCGAACTTGAGCAGAATCGGCAGCATGTAGTCTTCATACTCCAGGGCCGGGGATCCCGGCTCCACATCCAGGTAGGGCAGCACCTGCTCGGCGGCGATCACCCCCCCGTTGGCGCGGATAAGCTGGCCAATCAAGGCATAGCGCTCCTCTTCCAGGTTGGCGTTAGGATCCCCGTCCCCAAACAGGAAGCTGTACACCGCCTCCAAAAAGTTCATCTCGGATTTTTTCCGGTGGGGTTGCGCCCGACCGGAATAGCCCCCGTAGGGACTCCAGAAGGGGTTGCCCACCCAGAGGTCGGGGAAATAGAAGAAGACCCCCCCTCCCCGCGAGCGGCTGCGGTTGTCCTCCTCACGGCTGCTGGCCATCTGCAGAGCCATCAACGCTAGGGTGATGAGGACAATCGACACCACCAACAGGATGCCAAAGGAGATGCGCAGCCCGTAGAGAAAGCCGCCCCAGAGCTTGCGTCGCAGAACCGCCAGCCGATCCTGCTGCTCCTTGCGCTTGAGAATGTCGCGAAAGTCGGGCGGAAAAACGTAGGCAATCTCCCCCTGCCGCAAAACCTGGAGATGACCCCCCGCCTTTTGGGCTAACTGCAGCAACTCCTGTTTGGCCTCCTCTAGGGCCAGGCCAGTGCTGGAGGCAATGTCTCCCAGCGTCACTCGCAGGCCCAACCGCTCCACTGCGTCTATAACCAAAGTCTGTGCCGCCACCGTTAACCTCCGCTTTTGCCTGCTGTAAACTCCCATCCCGCTAGGAGGGATCGCGGGGGATCTGCCCCTGTTTCCAGTATCTCTCCTCGGCTGGGCAGCGACGAGAGGATCCCCTGCCTTGGTGGCCCTAGGGTAGCCAGGCCATCACCGCCAGCAGGGCGAGGAGGATCCCGATCAATCCCCACGTCAGCCGTTGGGTATTCAAAGGGGGAGTAGCCTCGCGGCAGATAGGAGCAGTAACTTTTGGCAAGGAAGCTGGGCGGCGGAGGCGCTCATAGACCAGACGGCGTTCCCCTGGCTTGGCCTCTTCCAGGTGGCTGAGATCTGGGATTTCAAGCAACCACTCTGCTGGTCGCCGCAGACGAGGTGCCTGCCAGATGCCCAACACGTAGCGGGCCTGCTGAGCGACCTCCGGATCCGGGTTGCCCAGCAAGGTTTGCACCAAGCGGATTGCCTCCTGGGTCTCTCCAAGGGCATCCTGGGCTAGGGCCTGCCAGAGCCGCAGCTTGCTTGCTTGCGGGTAGCGGCTCTGGGCCTGTTTCACCTGTTCCAGAGCCTGGCGGTAGTGTCCCCGCTCAAAGCTGGCCTGAATCCGGGCCAAATGCTGGGGCAAGCGCAAGTCTTCAGAAGGGATCAACTCTGGCTCCACCGATCAACTCCCCTAGGTAAGCTTTTGTTCCACCCCGAACCCCACCAGAAGCACCTCCTGCGGCGGCTGACCGTGAGGGGGGCGTTGGTAGGTGAGGATCTGCCGCAGGCGCAGGCGCGGGTTGAGCAGAGTGATGGTATCCACGGCAACGACGCGCGTGTAGGTGGTGGTCATCACCAGTTGCAGGGATTGCGGATCGAAGCGGAAGTCGGCCACCATGGGCCGCTCCTCTTCATAGGCGCGATCGCGCAGATAGTCGCCTTCAAGACCGCGGGCGCTCTCTCGCCGGGGCACAAACAGCATGTTCAGCTCTTGCCCCACCTCCTCTCCCTTTTCAGAGACAGTCTCAAAGGCAAGGTGGAAGCCCAAGAAGCCGTCGACGCCGTGGTTGGGGTAGTTGTTGTCCCTCAGCACCTTCTCCTTAAGCTCAGGGGTGAGGGTGCGAATGGTGAACTCCGTGCGGGAGCGCTCCACCTCCCCGCGATCCAAGTAGTGGTAGGTGCGCTCGGTGTGCCAGGCACCAATGCAGCAGTTAAAGAAGTAGTGAAATTGCTGAAGGGCATTCATGCCAGAGGGATCGACAGCAAGGCTGAGTTGACAGCTAAGCCCGATCCTAAAACGAATCGCAGACAAACAGGCACCCCAATTCAGACCTCCTGCCCCTCTTCCCTACCTCAGGTATTGGCTGCCGCTGGGATCCCCTGGGCCACAGCCAAAGTTGACCCCAACACCTCCAAAGCCCGCTGCAACTGCCCATCCTCAGGGCCGCCCAGGGTTTCTGCCGTCAGGGGAACAGGGCCCTCGGCCACCACCACATCGGGCTGGATCCCTTGGCGGTGGATATCGCGACCGTTGGGGGTGAGGTATTTGGCAGTGGTTACGGCCAGCCCGGAGCCGTCTGCCAGCTCCAGCAGGGATTGGATCAGCCCCTTGCCGAAGGTGCGCGTCCCCACCAGTTGCGCCCGCCCGCTGTCCTGCAGGGCTCCTGCCAAAACTTCGCTGGCACTGGCGCTGCCCTGGTTGACCAAGACCACCAGCGGCGCCTGGGTGAGGATGTCGCCGGTGGCGGGAATGCTCTCTTGAATGCCGTGGCGGTCTGTAACCAACACGATGTCGCCTTTGGGGATCCAGAAGCGGGCAATTTCAATGGCTGCCTGCAGCAACCCCCCTGGGTTGTTGCGCAGATCAAGGAGGTAGCCCCGCACCCCTCGCGCTTCTGCCTTCTGGATGGCCTGGCGCACTTGGGCGGCGGCGTTGCCGTTAAACTGGCTGAGGCGAATGTAAGCCACTAAGCCCTGGGGCAGCTGGAAAAAGGCGGTGCGCACCGGGTTGATGAGAATCGACTGCCGCACCAGCTCCACCTCCCAGATGCGATCCTGCCGCCTTAGCCGCAGGCTAACAGTGGTGCCGCTGGGGCCCCGCATGCGCTCTGCTACCTCGTCTAGGCTCAGCCCTACCACTGGCACCTGATCCACTGCCAGGATCTCATCCTGGGGTTGGATCCCAGCCCGTTCGGCAGGAGTCCCCTCCATCGGGGCAATGACCCGCACTGCTCCCTGCTCGTCGATGGCAATCTGCAAGCCGACACCACTCAGCTCCCCAGCCGTAGAAGTCTGCAGGCTAAGGTAGTGCTCCCGATCCAAAAAGCGGGTGTAGGGATCCCCCAGGGTTGCCAGCATCTCCTCAATGGCCCGGTAGGTTTCCTGGCGATCCTGCAGGGGCCGAGAGAGAAAGCGCTGCCGCACTTGCCACCAGTTTTGTCCATTGAACCCTGGATCCACGTAGGCCCGATCCACATAGGCCCACGCCTGCGCCAACAGTTGCTGCTCCTCCCCCCAACGGCTGGCCTGCACCTGACAGGCGCCAAGGCTCAGGCCTGCCCAGAGCAAGCAACTCAGCACGAGAACGCGCAGGGCCCAGCGGATCCCCCACCCCTTGCGACGGATTTCTCCTTCTCTCGACTGCTGTGCCAGCATTGCCTCCCAAAATGCTAAGAAAAATTAACAAAGCGCAATATTAGAAGCTGCTTTGCCGGCGGAGAGGCGGATCCCTGAGCTGCAGCTGAGCCTGGTTTGAGGAGGGTGTTAACAAACTGTGTTACAGTGCTGGTGGGAGTGGGCTTGTCCCCTCCTGGATATCCAGCTTCAAACTCTTTAAAGATTGCAGGTATCATGAGCAAGGTTTACGACTGGCTAGACGAGCGGCTAGAGATCACGCCTTTCGTCGACGACGCAACCGGGAAATTCATTCCGCCCCACGTTAACATCTTCTACTGCCTTGGCGGCATCACGCTGGTGTGCTTCCTCATTCAGTTTGCCACCGGCTTTGCCATGACGTTTTACTACCGTCCGACGGTGGCTGAGGCTTTTGAATCGGTTAACTACATCATGACCCAGGTCAATTTTGGCTGGCTGCTGCGCTCCATCCACCGCTGGAGTGCTTCCATGATGGTGTTGATGATGATCCTACACACCTTCCGGGTTTACCTAACCGGTGGGTTCAAGAAGCCCCGCGAGCTGACCTGGGTAACCGGTGTAATCTTGGCGGTGCTGACGGTTTCCTTTGGGGTTACGGGTTACTCGCTGCCCTGGGATCAGGTGGGCTATTGGGCGGTCAAAATTGTTTCAGGAGTGCCCAGCGCTATCCCAGTGGTGGGTGATGCCCTGGTCCAGCTTATCCGCGGCGGCGAGGCGGTTGGCCAAGCCACCCTCACCCGCTTCTACAGCCTGCACACCTTTGTCCTGCCTTGGCTGACGGCAGTCTTTATGACCATGCACTTTTTGATGATCCGCCGCCAGGGCATTTCTGGACCCTTGTGATCCTAGCGGGTGCGATCCCCAAGTTTCTCTTCTAACCCTTTTTCCCCCAGACAAGGAGAACGGCTATGCCTGTCTCGAAGCAAGTAATAGCAACTGAGGTCATTACACGCAAAGTTGACCTGGACAACCCCAAAGTTTTGGCCAAGCTGAAGAAGAACATGGGCCACATGACCTACGGTGAGCCCGCTTGGCCCAACGACTTGCTCTTTATGTTCCCGGTGGTCATCCTGGGTACGATTGGGGTGATTGTCGGCCTGGCGGTCATGGATCCGGCGGGGGTGGGCGAGCCGGCGGATCCCTTTGCCACGCCGCTGGAAATTCTGCCGGAGTGGTACCTCTACCCTGTCTTTCACATTTTGCGCGTGGTTCCCAATAAGCTCCTGGGCATTGCTCTGATGTTAGCTATTCCCGTAGGCCTCCTGTTTGTGCCTTTCATTGAAAATGTCAATAAGTTCCAGAATCCACTGCGCCGTCCAGTGGCAACAACGGTGTTTTTGCTTGGCACGTTGGTAACCCTCTACCTAGGCATTGGCGCCACCCTGCCTCTGGACAAGTGGGTTACTCTGGGCTTGTTCTAGAGCTGCGGGTAGGTTGACACTGCACAAGTGCAGCAGGCCAAAGGCTGGGCTGCACTTTTTTTGTGGGTACTGCTGGGCCGAGTGGTGGTAATATCGCTACGCATTCCTTTTACCGCGATCCCGCATGAGTACTCCCCCTCCTGCTCCCCGCATCTACCGGATTACTGCTCTAGCCGGCGATGGCATCGGCCCCGAAATCATGCAGGTGGGGCGGGCGGTTTTGGATGCAGTGGCCGCTCAGATGGGGTTTTCCATCCAGTGGCAGGAGGGCCTCATTGGTGGAGCAGCCTACGAAGCCACTGGGGATCCCTTGCCCCCAGAGACCTTGAAAATGGCCCAGGAGAGCGATGCTGTTTACCTGGCAGCAGTTGGCGACTTCAAGTACGACGCCCTGCCGCGGGAGAAGCGCCCTGAGCAGGCTTTGCTGGGCTTGCGGGCTGGCTTGGGACTGTTTGCCAACTTGCGCCCGGTGAAGATCTTTCCGCCACTGGTGGAGGCCTCTTCCCTCAAGCCGGAGGTGGTGGCCGGGATCGACCTGGTGGTGGTGCGCGAGCTCACCGGTGGCATCTACTTTGGTCAGCCCCGCGGGATCTTCGTCGATGCCCAAGGATCCCGACGCGGCGTAAACACCATGGTCTACACTGAGGCCGAGGTGGACCGCATTGCCCGCATGGCTTTTGAACTGGCCCGCAAGCGGCGGCGCAAGCTCTGCTCGGTGGATAAGGCCAATGTGCTGGAAGTGTCGCAACTGTGGCGGGAGCGGGTCAATGCCGTGGCAGCGGAATACCCTGACGTGGAGCTGTCCCATCTGTATGTTGATAACGCCGCTATGCAGTTGGTGCGCTGGCCGAAGCAGTTTGACGTCATCCTGACAGAGAACCTCTTTGGGGATATCCTCTCCGATGAGGCAGCCATGCTAACTGGCTCCATTGGCATGTTGCCTTCCGCCTCTTTGGGAGTTGCCGGCCCTGGTCTATACGAGCCAGTCCATGGCTCAGCTCCCGATATTGCCGGTCAAGACAAGGCCAACCCTCTTGCCCAGGTGCTCTCTGGGGCAATGCTGCTGCGCTACTCTTTGGATCAGCCCCAAGCTGCCGACCGCATCGAACAGGCCGTTGAGACAGTTTTGGCCCAGGGCTACCGCACCGCCGACATCTACTCGGAGGGGATGACCCTCGTAGGCTGCCGCGAGATGGGAGAAAAGATCCTGGCCGCCTTGGCTCAACAGCAAGCCTCTCCCCAAGAATCGCCCTCAGCCGCCGGCGGTTAAGTAGGGGTTTGCTTGCTGCTGCCCCCCTCTCCTGCAGGGAGGGATCACCCCGCCAACCAGTGGTGCGGCCATTCCCGGAAACGGCCGTGGGGCCAGGTCCTCCTCCTAGGCAAAGCGATAGCTTAGCTGGATTGGGTCGTGGACAGTGATCTTTTTCTTGTGGATGGAAATGTAGTTCTTCTTGCGCAACTCTCCCAAGAGACGGGTAATGGTGACGCGGGTTGAGCCAATGGCTTCGGCAATGGCCTGGTGAGAGAGCTTGAGGTCGATGGTCACGCCATTGGGGCCGGGCACGCCGAAGTCGCGGCAGAGGATCAGCAAAAAGCTAACCAGCCGGGAGGCCATGTCGCGGTGGGCCAGTGTTTCAATCATCATCTCTGTCTGCAGGATGCGAGAAGCCAAGCTCTTGAGCAGCAGCATGGCCAGCTCAGCGTTCTCCCGCACAGACTTTTCCACCTGCTCGATGGGCAGAGAGAGCAGCTCGACGCGAGTGAAGGCTACGGCATGATAGAAGCGGTCGGAGCGCTGCCCGGTAATGAAGGAGAGCACCCCAAAAATGCTGTTTTCCCGCAGGAGGGCGACAGTAATTTCCTCCCCCATTTCGTACACCCGCGACAGCTTAACAGCTCCCTTGACCAAAAAGTAAACCCGCTCCGCCGGATCGCCGGGGAGGAAAATGGTCTTGCCACGTTCAAAGGTTTCGATAACTGGAGGATGGTGAGGCCCTCCTAGCTGTTTAAAGGCTGCAATGAGAGATTTTTCTGCAACGGCCACCACGGGATTCGACAACCTCTCAAGGTCAGTTTATCTCTAGGATCAACTCCTAAACCCAGATCAAGCTGCCTACGATTCGAAGACTACTCTAGACTCTGGATATCTTTGTAGCAATAGCTACATTTCTCTTGTTGCGGTAGGGGAAGATCGTATGGGGATTGCCACCCTCTCTCGCCATAGCCGCCAGCACTTTACAGTACGGATGCCAGAGCCAGCCAACCACCTTTTGGAGGTGGAGCTGCAGATTCGCGAAGTGGAACCGGAGGTGCCTCTGCGGCTGCGGCTGCCAGTGTGGACGCCGGGATCCTACCTAGTGCGGGAGTATGCCCGCCATGTGCAGGAGTTTCAAGCCCTGAGCGAGCAAGGGAGCCCTTTGGCCTGGCGAAAGGTTGATAAAAACACCTGGGAGGTCAATCCAGCGGGGTGTTCGGCGGTCACCATCCGCTATCGGGTCTATGCCTATGAGCTGACGGTGCGCACCAACCATCTGGATCTCACCCATGCCTATTTCAACGGGGCAGCGCTCTTTCTCTACGTGCTCGGCCGCGAGCGGGAACCCTACACCTTGACGGTGATCCCTCCTCAACCCGACTGGCGTGTCGCCACCAGCTTGCAGCCCTTGCCCGCCGCTGAGGATTCCAATGCCGGCTGGTCGTTCCTGGCGGCAGACTACGACGAGCTGGTGGATAGTCCAGTGGAGGTGGGCCTGCACCAGTTGCGGTCGTTTGCGGTGGAAGGGATCCCGCATTACTTCGTGGTCTGGGGAGCAGGCACCCTGGATTTGGAGCAAGCGGTGGCCGATGCTGAGAAAATTGTCCGGGCCACTGCAGCGTTTTTTGGCGGGTTGCCCTACGACCGCTACTGGTTTATTGTGCATTTGTCACCAGGGGGATTTGGCGGCCTAGAGCACAAGTACAGTGCTACCCTCAACTATTCTGGCCTGGAGCTGCATCAGCCCCAGTCCTACCGCCGCTTTTTGGCGCTGCTGGCCCATGAGCTTTTCCATGCTTGGAACGTCAAGCGGCTGCGCCCTCTGGCTTTGGAGAAAATTGACTACAACCAAGAAAACTATGTGGACTGCCTCTGGTTTTGCGAGGGGGCGACCAGCTACTACGAAAACGTGATCTTGCTGCGGGCAGGGATCCTCACCGCCAAAGAGTTTTTACAGATCCTATCTGAGCAAATTGGCCAGCTGCAGCGTACTCCGGGTCGGGCCGTGCAATCGCTGCAGGAGTCCAGTTTCGACGCTTGGATCAAGCTCTACCGTCCCCACGAAAATAGCCTCAACAGCCAGGTTTCCTATTACCTAAAGGGCGCTTTGGTCTGCTGGCTGCTGGATCTGCACATTCGCCACCTTTCGGGGGGCCAGGGATCCCTAGACACAGCCATGCGGGATTTGTGGCAGCGCTTTGGCCGGTTTGAGAAAGGCTACACCCACCAAGACCTGCGGGAGGCCTTTGAGCGGGCAGCCGGCACCGATCTTGGCCACTTTTTCTCTGCCTACGTGGAAGGTACGGAAGAGCTGGACTACAACGCTTACCTCCACCCTTTTGGCCTCACCCTTAAAGCCCACTTCAGCCGCCCCAACCCTAGCCCTTACCTGGGTCTCCACTTCAATGGGGAAGGCAACCGCATCAGCGCCGTCGAGATGGGATCCCCCGCCCAAAAAGCAGGCATCTGGGCTGGCGACGAGCTCGTAGCCCTAGACGGCTTTCGGGTGAGCGCCACCACCTTGCCGGAGCGCCTGGCAGCCTACCAGCCCCACCAGGTGATCTGCCTAAGCGTCTTCCAAGGTGATCAGTTGAAACACTTCTGGATCCCCCTGGATCCACCCCGCCCGGATGTTTACACCCTCGAAGCTTTGCCTGAACTTACCCCTGAACAAGAGTCTCTCCAGCGAGACTGGCTGGGATCCCTTCTGGCTCAAGAGTAAGCAGGAGGTAGCAATGCTTTAAAATCTTCCTAGCTGTTC
>NZ_JANSIV010000119.1:17852-29046 GCF_047502705.1 Synechococcus sp. H70.1 | reverse complement strand
GGCTATTGGTTTCTCCCTGGGCGTTTATACCTGTAGGCGATCTGAAGTGAACCGCTACGAATCGAGGTTTGAGAAAAGAAACTGAGAGGGCAATAGCTTTGCAACTTCACCGGTTCACTCAAAGAGCTAATAGTCAGTTACTGGATGAGATTCTAAGAAAGTTACAAGCTGACCTTGAGGGCTTCAAACTTCATATCTCAGAAAGTCTGTCCGAAAGTTACCAAAACTTCCTTCAGCATTTAGCTGAGTACAGAAATCAGCTAGTTAAGAACATAAGTAACCAGCAGAATATCCTGAGCAGGTTAGAAAGTACAGAAAAAATTTCCCAGAATCTAAGCTCAAGTTCTAGCCTTCAAAAGACGAAGGAAACTAACGAGCGAACTGCTGACGCGCGACTCAAGAGTTTGCCGCCAGAGACGATTAGCCGTGAACAGGTGAAGATAGGGGTATTTCTGTGGTCTAAGAACATAAGGATGAAGAACCTGCTTCCATATAGTGAAAAAGCAGCAGAAGGGGAACTCGATAACAAGCTGAACTGGATATCAAACCTTATGGGTCAGAGGTACTCGATGATTGAGAAGCTTTACAAAGAAATTAAATCTGGCATTGGAGAAGAAAAGAGCTTGACTCTTTGCTTAAAAGGCAACCCCCCAGAAGTGATAAATTATAGCTGCCAACTTGCTTCCACTCTACATAAGGTTAATTTCTTAGAGGAATATAACTACTCAAAATCCTCCAAAACCCTGATGGTAAAACTAAGCAAGTCTTCAGAGGCAATCAAGTTCCTATCTGGAGATTGGCTGGAGAGATATGTCAAACAGCAACTGATCAAGTTTGCTAGAGAGCAGGGACAGAAGATCGATTTTTCCTACATCGCAAATGCGGAAGTTACTTTGCCCAACGGTAGCGACTTTGAGATCGATCTCTTCTTCCACATTAACAACCGATTCTACTGGATAGAGTCGAAGACCGGCAGCGAAGTACTCTTGGCTCGCCTCCGAAATGGGTTGGGTCTCGGCCCAGATCAAGTCTTTCTGGTCTTGGCAGATGCTGATCAAGAGACGAGAAGTAGGATCTCCTCCTCCTATAATCTTTCAGCAATTAGTGTCGAGGAGGTTGAGTCTCTACTGTACAGAATTGTGAGGAGGTAGACTCAGTCTAAGCTACCACTTTGACAGCCTGCTCCATACACCACCAGGGATCCTCGGCAAAAGCCGGCATGGGCGTGCTGCCTGCTCTACCCAAAATGGCCAGCCGAACTTCCCGATCCAGACGGGATCCTGATCCATAGGGATCTTCGGAGGGGGGCTCCAGTCTTTGCCCTAAAGGGGGCATTGCCATGATGCCGGGCTGCATGCCAGTACTGCTGACCCAGATTTTGAAGCGATCCACCGTTGTCTCGGCGTCTTCGGGCAGTTGCATCTGCAGCAGATAGCGAGGGCCAGAGCCGACTAACACGCTTTCGCTAGGGCGCAGGCGGGCAGGAAAGTCCGGCTGGTAGGGATAGACTAAACCGACGCTGCACTGCCGTTCGTCAAAGACTGTTACATAGACATGCACCGGGGTGAGGGCCCTATTCCGCAAGGCAATAGCCAGGTTGCGTCCTGCCTGGATTTGCACTTGGCCCTGAGGATCCCGCGGCAGGGGGCTAACTTCGGCAGGCCTGGAGCCGCTGGCTGGCGTTTCCAGTTGCAGAAACTCCACTTCCAGGACGTTGCTTAAGGCATCGCTGGCAGGTTGCAGGTTGAGGAGGTTGTCGAAGGCAGCCACGTGCTCCAACAGCCGCACCAGCTTGCGGGGCAGAGCCTGCGGCTTTTTCACTGGGATCCGGAAAGCAGCCAGAGCCACCGCCTCTCCGCGGCGGTAAAAGTAATAAGTGGCATCCGGCAAAATCTCCACCCGCAGAGCTGCTGTTTCCGGCTCAGTATAGGTCAGAAGTGGCGAGGCCGGCAGAGCCGTTACTAACTCGGCGACAGGGATCGGCACTTGACTGGGATCTGCGCAGGTGAAGGCCACCCGCAACGGCTGGAACTGGAAGGATGACATGGGCAATAATCCTAGAACTTCGCTCCAGAACCTCCAGAGGGCAGGCTAAGCTTTATGCTACCTGTTTAAAAGCCAATCCTAGCCGCTGGGGATCCTGAACACCTCCCAGAGAATCCCGCCTGCAAGTGATCCCGCAATAGTCTATCCTTAGATCCTGGTGGCGGGTTTGTCACTGGAGCAGAGCCGACCCCCTTTCTTTTTGAGGTCATTGATTGGTGGAGAACCATGTTTAGCAAGTCCTTTTCTTTCCAGAAGGCGCTGGTGGCAGTGCGGCGGTTTTTGGCTTGGATCCTGGCTTTGGGGCTGGCTGGGTTTGCCTGGGGGCCGGCCCTGGCAGCCAGGCAGATCCCTCCGGTTCCCCTGTCGCCCACTGAAACTATTACTTTTACCGAGGCGCAACTGGCCCGCGGCAAGCAGCTCTTTAACAAAACCTGTGCCCAGTGCCACGTAGGAGGCCAGACCCTTCCCAACCCAGATGTTACCTTGAGCCTTTCGGATCTAGCGGGGGCAACACCTCCTCGTGACAACGTGCTGGCAATTGTGGACTACATTAAAAACCCAGTTACCTATGATGGAGTAGAGTCACTGGTGGAATACCATCCCAACACCCAGCTCCTAAGTGAGTATCCTCGCCTGCGCAACCTCACTGATGAGGATCTAAAGTTAATTGCCGGCTACATCTTGGTTCAAGCTAAGACGGTGCCCGGTTGGGGCGGCACTAAGAGTGAATCCCACAGTGATCTTTCGGCCTATCTCTGATGTCTAGGCAAGCTCAAGTGGCAAACCGGTGGCGGATCCCGAGCTGGAGATAGGCCGGGATCCTGCTTTTGGTATGGCTAGGGCTAGCTAGCCTAGTGGCAGCCCGTATTGATCCCTACGTGAGCCAGTATCTGCGGGCCACTGAGCCGGTGGTAACCCTCCGTCCCGCTAGCGCGATTTGTACAGGGCGGAAAAGCCCGCTTGCGTTAGCGGGACGTAGTCCTTGAGCGACTTGAGTCGTTTGCCAATGCTCAAGCACCCACCCCTGTGAAAGAGCCGGATAGTGCTAAGCGGAACCTTGAGACTTGGTTCCAAGGAACTGTCTAGGTGTGGCTTGACACAGCGCGTTCGTCGGTGGACTGCGTTAGTCGGTGGTCATGCTCTCGTGGAGTACCCCGCAGCTACGATGGCAGCGAGCCCAGCTACGGCTGCCGTCCTGTACCTCCCTCCTGGATGGATGAGGAAGCTCTGCGTAACCTAGCTGCCTTTATCCTTAGAGCTGCTCAAGTGGCCCCCACCTGGGGCTCCAACACTTCAATTGACCCTGGCTGGAGGCTCTCTGCCCCCTGCTAGGGGATTGATGGTAGCCTAAGGGAGAGGAAAGGTTGAGGCCATGCTCCAGAACATCCGCTCCCTGCTCCTAGGCCTGTGGATCCTGGCCTTGCTCATCTTCCTTGTCCAAAACTGGGGATCTGCAGCGGTGGTTATTGTCGCTGGGCAGGCCAGCCCAGCTCTGCCCCTGTCGCTGGTGCTTTTGACTGCCTATGGAGTAGGAGTGGGCTTGGGATTTCTGTACGTGGGATCTTGGCAGCTACACCAGCGGGCGTTGGAGCGACAGGCAATCCGCAAGCTTAATCAACTCCTCGAGCGGGTGCGTTTTTTGGAAGCGCAGCTGCTTCCCCCTGACCACTATTTGCCCCCAGATCTGCCGGATCCCCAAGCAGGCCGCTATTCCTATTCCAATATCCCGCCGGAACGCATTCGCGATCCCGCCCCCGAACCCAGTGAAGCTGAGGACGACACCGCAGCTCCCAGCTGGCGGATCGTCCGGCGGCCTTACGCTGCCGAGGAGGAGGAAGAATGGGATTCCTAAACTGGTGGAGAGCATCTGCAGCCCCTGCCTCTGAGCCCACCCCTCGCCCCGAGCCTCAAGGGCAGAATAACTACCTGCTCATCGTGCTGGACAGTTGCCGCTTCGACAGCCTGCTGGCGGCTAAGCCCAAGCACTTGCTGAAGTTAGGCCCTCTGGAAAAGCGCTGGAGCTACGCTTCCTGGACAGCTCCTGCCCACTACAACCTCCTCATGGGCCTGCTGCCCCATACTAGCCCCACCCACGTCTTTGCTTCCGAACACTACAAGCAGGAGTATTTGCGCTACAACGAGCGCCTTGGCACTCGGCAGCCAATTGAGTTCAAGCATCTGCTGCCGCACCTCTATTTGCCAACGCTACTGAAGCATCAACTGGGCTACACCACCCACGCCCTAGTCTCCATGCCGGTGCTCAACCCCAGCACCCTGCTCAATCGCGACTTTGATTCCTACCGTCTCATGCCCCGCCACAACGACATGGCGGCTATGGTGGAGCAGTTGCGCTTTGATCCGGATCGCCCTAGCTTTTACCTGCTGAATGTGGGCGAAACTCACTATCCCTACGCTCTGCCCGACGAGGACCCCAGCTCGTGGCCCCACCTTTCGGGGGTCAATGGGGTGCTCAAGCGGCTGGATGAAGGGGAAGAGGACGGGATCCCCTTTTTCAGTGCCGCCCAGTTGGAGGAGCTGCGCCAGCGGCAGATTGAGGCAGTGCGCTACCTAGACGGGGTCTTTGAGCAGCTGTTCGATCTGGTTCCCAAAAACACCTACATTACAGTGACTGCCGACCACGGCGAGTTGTTTGGGGAAGGGGGCTACTTTGGCCATGGCCCCATCCAGCACGAAAAGGTGCTGGAAGTGCCTTTTATCGAGGGAAAAATTCGCTAACAACGCCCCCAGCTTCTCTCTGTTAGGGACAGGAAAGATGGGGATCGGGGCTAGGTTGCTGCCTGAAAGGGCCGTCTCTGAGAAAGGGGTTAGACTTGCTGGGTCTCTGGCTTGGGCAGGGTGGGATCCCGGCGAGTTTCCCTTTCGCCATCTTCGGCGGCCAAGTCAGCGGAACGGGCCACCTCGTAGAGACTTTTCACCACGCTGCTGAGGGGAATGGCAACAATCACGCCCAGGATGCCCCCCAGCTGGGCTCCCACCAACAGGGCAATCAAGATCCACACTGGGTTAAGGCCAATTAGCTCCCCCATTAGCCGGGGAGCGATGACCCGATCCTTAATCTGCTGCACAATCAAGGAGACCAGCACCACCTTAAGGCTAAGCCAGATATCTTGGAAGGCCAGCAGCACTGCTGCCGCACCAATGCCAATGAAGCCCCCCACCAGCGGGATCACCTCCAGCAGGCCAATCAAGAGGCCAAACAAAAGCCCAAAGGGCACTCGCAGGAGCCCAAACGCTGGCACCAGCATCAGGGCCATAATGAACCCCAACACCAACTGGCTGATGAGAAAGTTCTGAAAACTCAGCACCAGGGCTTCGCCAATGCGTGGCCCCCAGGGCTTGGGAAAGAGGCTGAGCAACCCCTGCCAGAACTGGCCCCCGTAGAGCAGCATGTAGAGGGCCAAGACCAAAACCAACACCAGGTCAACCACCTGGTTAAAGGTGCCCAGGAGGAGGTCCAGGGACTGGCCGGCAATTTTTTCGGCACTGGCCTGCAGGCGGTTAAGGAGAGTGTTCACCAGCTCCGGCTGCCCAAGGTTGATGCCGCGCTCGGCAGCCCAGAGGCTAATCTGGTCAAGCCAATGTTGTAAAGTATCCACCCACTCCGGGATCCGCGCTCCCAACTGCACCACCTGCCTGGCTAGGATGGGCACAACGGCGATCCCCACCAAGACCAGCAGCACCACCGAGAGGGCAAAGACTAAGGCCACCGCTACAACGCGGTTGACCCGATAGCGCTGCAGGACCTGTACCGGGTAGTTGAGCAAAAAAGCCAGTACCGCCGCCGTCAGGAGGGTGGTGAGCAGATGGCCAAACAGCTGGCCCACTTGCAGGGCCAGCCAGCCGCTAATGACAATCAAAATCCAAGTAAGCAGCAGCCGCTGCAAGGGGGAGAAGCGGTTCATGCCAGGGGGATCCCACTGAGCTTAAAAACCTAGGATGCTATATCCACTATCCACGTAGATCACCTGGCCGGTAATACCACTGGCTAGGTCGCTGGCCAGAAAAGCAGCCACATTCCCCACCTCAAGCTGCGTGATGTTGCGCCGCAGCGGGGCTTTCTCCTCGACGGCGTGCAGCATGGCATGAAAATCAGCAATGGCCGAGGAAGCCAATGTACGGATGGGCCCAGCAGAGATGGCATTCACCCGGATCCCGGCGGGGCCCAGCTCGGCCGCCAGGTAGCGAACACAGGTTTCCAGGCCCGCTTTGGTGACAGCGGCCATGTTGTAGTTAGGCACCACCCGCACACTCCCCAAATAGGTGAGGGTAAGGACGCTGCTGCCAGGTCTTAGAAGAGGCTTGGCGGCTCGGCAGAGGGCAATGAGGGAGTAGGTGCTCACATCCATGGCCAGGGCAAACCCCTCCCGAGAAATATCGCTAAAATTGCCGCTCAGCTCTTCTTTTTTGACGTAGGCTAGGCAGTGAACCAAGATATCGACCTGACCCCATTTCTGGGCTACTGCCTGAAACAGATCGTTGATTTGCTGATCGCTTTGCACGTCGCAGGGGAGGAGAAAATCCGGCTGCAGGGGCTCCGTCAATTGCTGGACTCTGGTTTTGAAGCGATCCCGCTCGTCGGGCAAGTAGGTAACCCCCAACGTAGCTCCCGCTTTGTGCAGCTGCTGGGCAATGCCCCAGGCGATGGAGCGCTCGTTGGCAATGCCGGTTACCAAGGCTTTCTTTCCGGTCAGATCTAGCATAGGGAGACCCAAAGGTAGGGGTACATGCCTATCCATCCTCCCACACAGGTGGAGGGATCCCTTAGCTGGGCTGATAGGTGGAAGCCACGTGCAATTCTTTGAGCTGCTTGGGCTCAACGCCAGAGGGGGCGCCGGTGAGCAAACACCTAGCCTGCTGCGTTTTGGGAAAGGCAATGACATCGCGGATGGAATCTTCCCCTGCCAGCAGCATGACCAGCCGGTCCAGGCCGTAGGCAATGCCGCCGTGGGGCGGCGTGCCGTACTCAAAGGCTTCTAGCAAAAAGCCAAACTTGTCCCGCGCCTGCTCAGGGGTAAGGCCGATGATCTGGAAAACCTGCTCCTGGATCTCCCGCTGGTAGATGCGCAGGGATCCCCCGCCCACTTCCACGCCGTTCCAGACCAGATCGTAGGCCTGGGCCCGCGCCGTTTTTAGGTCGGCCAAGTCCTCCGGATGAGGGGCGGTAAAGGGGTGGTGCAGGGCTTCCAGGCGGTTTTCCTCGGCGTTGAACTCAAACATGGGGAAATCGGTGATCCAGAGAAGATTCAAGGCGTTCTCCGGGATCAAGCCTAGCTCCTGGCCCAGGTGCAGCCGCAGGCGGCCCAGCGACTCGTTGACCACGGCAGCCGGCCCCGCCCCAAACAGCAGCAGATCCCCTGGCTTGGCATTGGTCATCTGCAGCAACTGCTTCTCCTGCTCAGGGCTAAGGCTTTCCTTGAGGGCACCAATGGTGTCGAGGCTGTCAGACCGCACCCGGATGAAGGCCAGGCCGCCTGCCCCGTACTGGGTGACCAGCTTGAACAGGTCCCCGCCGGGTTTGATGCGGGTGTTGGAGATCCTCTCGTCGCCGCCGGGTACCGGCAGAACTTTGACTACTCCTCCCTGCTGCAGGGCTTTGGCAAAGACTTGAAAGCGAGATCCCTGAAACACCGTTGAAACGTCCACCAACTCCAGCCCAAAGCGGGTGTCGGGCTTGTCGGAGCCGTAGCGGGCCATGGCCTCGGCGTAGGTTAACCGCGGGAAAGGACGGGGGAGGTCGATCCCTTTGACGGTTTTGAAGATGTGGCAGAGGAGCCGCTCGTTGAGCTCCAGGATTGCCTCCTGATCCATGAAGCTCATCTCCATGTCCAACTGGGTAAACTCCGGCTGGCGATCTGCCCGCAGATCCTCATCCCGAAAGCAGCGGGCAATTTGGTAGTAGCGATCCACCCCAGCCACCATCAGCAACTGCTTAAAAAGCTGGGGCGACTGCGGCAGGGCAAACCACTCGCCAGGATTGAGGCGGCTGGGCACCAGGTAGTCCCTGGCCCCTTCGGGGGTGGAGCGGGTGAGGATGGGGGTCTCCACCTCGATAAAGCCTTCCTCATCCTCCAGGAAGCGGCGGATGGCCTTGATGACCTGGTGACGCAGCTGCAGGTTGCGAGACAAGCGCTCTCGCCTCAAGTCCAAGTAGCGGTAGCGCAGGCGGATCTCCTCCCGCACCTCTTCCCCTTCCTCCCCAGAAACACTAAAGGGAAGCTGCTTGCCCACACGGCTGAGAATTTCCAGCTCCTCCGCGTAGACCTCCACTTCGCCGGTGGCCAGGCGGGGGTTAAAGGCGTCTTCAGGCCGCCGCTGAACCCTGCCTGTGACCCGCACCACGTATTCATTGCGCACCTCCTTAGCCAGCTCATAGGAGAGGGGAGTTTTCTGGGGATCGGCCACCAGTTGTACGATGCCAGAGCGATCCCGCAGATCCAGGAAGATCACGCCCCCGTGGTCGCGGCGGCGGTCGATCCAGCCGTAGAGGGTAACCCTCTGGCCGATGTGGGCCGGGCGCACTTGGCCACAGTAGAGGGAACGGGGAGGACGACGGATGGCAGCAGGCATGGACAACGTGAGAAAACGAGGGTCTGAGCCCCTATCATACAAAACTCAGCCCCCTTGCCTGGAATCCCCTCCAGCTTCCAGGCGGGGGCCTAGCTCCCCCAGACAGCTCCCAGGCGGCCACCCGTTGGACGACCTAAGGACTACTCCAAGCGGGCGCCACGGCAACTTGCCGCTGCAAGACCCACCTCATGGCTGTTTTGGGGCTCAACCGAGCCAGCAAAAGTGGGGAGCTACCCAGCTATCCTTCCGGTACTCCAGAGCGGCTCCCCTGCTCTTCCTTGGTTTGGCTGAGCCTGTTGAACCCCCACCTTTGGGGTTGAAGCTAGGGATCCCCAGCAGCGGTGCAGCAACCTAAGGATCTAGAAGCGAGCGGAACGATTCCCTCGGCTACTGCTTGTGCTAACCTGCCGCGGCAGGGCCTTGTTGACTCTTAGATCGCGGCCCATCCAAGTGGCTCCATCCAGTTCTTCGATAGCCTTTTGCTCGTCGGCTTCGTTTTCCAGCTCCACAAAAGCAAAGCCCCGCTTGCGGCCCGTTTCGCGATCTACTGGCATCTTGATTTGCTTGACAGTGCCGTATTCAGCAAAAACCCGCCGTAGGTCTTCTTCACTGGCCTTGAAGGACAGGTTGCCGACAAAAATGGTCATAACCTAGCGAACTCCGAACTTTACCCTTTAGCGCTCAGTTCGGAAGCTCGCCTGGTTAGACCCTTGGCTTGATCCGAAACTGATGCCCCCACCATCATAGTCTTGGCAGCAGCATTTGCAAACTCCCCCTCCTCGATTTTCTGCAGACATCTTTGGGGAAGCTTGCTCCGCCCTAAGGGTTGGCGTTGGGGAACGCCAGGCGGGCGGGGATAGAGAGCCGGTGTGGGGGCCACTTTCTCTAGCAGCAGACAGTGGCGCACGCTGTGGCTGTGGGGAGTGGTGAAGGCTTCAACGTGAACCAATTTCCCTCCTAGAAGGGAGAGGGCCCGCTCCAGGACTTGGGCTTCGGCCTGGGTCCAATGGCCGCGGTAGAGGATGGCGCGTCCCCCCACCTTGAGGAGGGGCAGACAATACTCGGCGCAGATCTCCGCGGCGGCTAGGGCCCTGGCTAGAGCCAGATCATAGCTGCCGCGTTCCTGCGGGTCTTGCCCCCAAACTTCCGCCCGCTGAGCCACTGGCCGTGCCTGGGGGAGGGAAAGCTGCTGCAAAACGCCTTGCACAAAGGCAATCTTGCGCTGGGTGCTATCTAGCAGGGTAAAGCTGGCTTGGGGTAGGGCAATTTGGGCTGGGATCCCTGGGAAGCCTGCTCCCGTGCCAACGTCGATCCCCCGCCAGGGCTGGGTTTGGATGACCTCCCAGGGACCCAGGAGGCAGAGGCCCCGCAGCGAGTCCCACAGGTGTTTTTCCCAGAAGTCGATGGGGTCGGTGATGCGGGTGAGGTTTTGGGTGCGGTTGCCGGCCATCACCAGGGGGTAGAGTTGCTGCAGTTGCTGTTGCTGGCGCTCCGTGGGTTGCCAACCGAGATCTGCCAGCCACCTTGCCCACAGCGCTTTGAGATCTGGGGGCTCCGGTGGGAACAGGGGGGTCTGCTTGGCTTTGGTCATCCTGGCAGGCCCAGCTTCAAGGCAGCAGGGATGGCTTTTTCGGCCCAACCCTTGAGTTCCTGGGTTAAGCCCTGCAAAGAGCGATCCGCCCCCACCAGTTCCTGATTCAAGCAAACCAGCTCCTGCAAATCCAGCTCCTGATAGGGGAGCCCCTCCTCCAGCCAGAGGTTAATGGGTTGCGACTGCGCCGGGAAGGGCTGACGGGAGGCCAACACCAGTTCCACCTCCAAAAGCACCTGCTCCAGCCGCTCGACCTGCTCTTGCATCCGCGCCAGCAGGGCTGCTAGCTGCTGACAACAGTGGTGAACCCGTTGGGCGTAGACTTTGAGGGGTAAGGTCAGCGGCAGCAGGGATTCAGACAGCAATTGGATCAGGTGCTGGGCCTCCAGCTCTTCCAGTTGGAGGTCTTGCCAAATAGCCTGGTAGAGCTGCAACGCCTGGCGACAGGCCTCCAGGCGGCGGTAGCAGGGCTGTAACAGGGAAGCCCGCAACTCCTGCAGGTAATCGGCCCACAGTTGTCCCACCTCCCCCATCGAGGTGGGACGCAGAAAACTCCACCCCTGGGCCACCAGCCAACTAATCACCAGGCCGGCCAACAGTTGGTTTCTTTGGCCTAGTAGGAAAGGGGAAAGCTGCTCTCCCCAAATAGCCAGCCCCAGCCAGATCAGGGCGGCCAAAGCCAAATGGGGCAAGCTAATCATCTCGGCCAAAAGCTGGGTAGACCAGCGCTGGCGCAGTCTCCAGATCATCGCGGCCCCTAGGCTGTAGAGCCCTCCCCCCAGCAGCGGGATCGCCACTAACCACGGCAGCGGCAGCAGTTTATTCTTGCCCAGTACATCCCAACTGAGCAAGTACAAGGCCAAGAGAGCCAAAACCACAACCCATCCCTGCTGGTGCTTGAAACGGCGGGCCAGCAAACGACGGCGGCGACGTAGGTAGGTTTGGAAGGATTCGGCAACCATGGACACA
>NZ_JANSIV010000119.1:0-17752 GCF_047502705.1 Synechococcus sp. H70.1 | reverse complement strand
CAAACGACGGCGGCGACGTAGGTAGGTTTGGAAGGATTCGGCAACCATGGACACAATAGGGATGGCGCTAGGGCCCCCTGCCGCTCTACCCACTCCTTTGGAGCCCTATCATCATTCTGCCTACTTCTCTAGGGGGAGAGTTGCCTAGCCGGGGGCCAACTTTTCCAGGGATCCGGGGCGCGGTTTGTTTCCAGAAAGGCCTTCCTGCTACGATGGAAGGATACTTAACGTTTCTTATCCACAGCCAGGTTTTGGCCCTGCTTTCTCTCCGGCCCTGGGTGAGGCTTGGGGGTCTCTTCTGCTTCTCTCCTCCCTTCCGACAGTGCCCGATGATCGTCATTCTTGATTTTGGCTCCCAGTACTCGGAGCTGATTGCCCGCCGTATTCGCGAAACCCACGTCTATTCGGAAATCCTTTCCTATCGCACCACTGCTCAACAACTGCGGCAACTGCGGCCCCAAGGCATTATCCTCTCCGGCGGACCCAACTCGGTCTATGAGCCGGGCGCTCCTACTTGTGACCCTGAGATCTGGAAGTTGGGGATCCCCATCCTGGGCGTGTGCTACGGCATGCAGCTCATGGTGCAACAGTTGGGGGGCAGGGTGGAGCCAGCCCAAAAAGGCGAATATGGCCGTGCTGCCCTCCACATTTTGGATCCCACCAACCTGCTCACCAACTTGCCGGAAAACAGCATTATGTGGATGAGCCATGGGGATGCGGTTACTGAGTTGCCGCCAGGCTTTCACACCCTGGCTGCCACGGACAATACCCCCTTTGCCGCCATTGCCGATCCCGTTCGCCGTCTGTACGGCGTGCAATTTCACCCAGAAGTGGCCCACTCCGAGGGCGGCGCCTTCTTGATCCGCAATTTTGTCTATCACATCTGTGGCTGCGAGCCCACCTGGACCACGGAAGCCTTTTTGGAGCAAGCAATTCGTGAGGTTCGCGCCCAGGTGGGCAACAAAAGGGTGTTGCTGGCCCTTTCTGGGGGGGTGGACAGCTCCACCCTGGCTTTTTTGCTGCACAAGGCCATCGGCGACCAGCTCACCTGCGTGTTTATCGACCAAGGGTTCATGCGCAAGGGCGAGCCGCAGCGGCTGCTGCGTCTTTTCCAGGAACAATTTCACATCCCCGTTCACTACGTAGATGGCCAGGAGCGCTTCCTCCAACAGTTGAAGGGAGTCACCGACCCGGAAGAAAAACGCAAGCGCATTGGGGCAGAGTTCATTCGCGTCTTTGAGGAAGAATCCCAGCGGCTAGGCCCCTTCGAGTACCTAGCCCAGGGCACCCTCTACCCCGATGTCATCGAGTCGGCCAACACCAACGTGGATCCGGTGACGGGAGAGCGCATCGCTGTCAAGATCAAAAGCCACCACAACGTCGGTGGCCTGCCAGAAAATCTGCGCTTTAAGCTGGTAGAACCTTTGCGCAAGCTCTTCAAAGACGAAGTGCGGCAACTGGCCCGCTCCTTGGGTTTGCCGGAAGAAATTGTTGGCCGCCATCCCTTCCCAGGACCGGGATTGGCCATCCGCATTGTAGGGGAGGTTACCAAGGAGCGCTTGGAGATCCTGCGTGAGGCCGACATGATTGTCCGCCAGGAGATCAACCGCTCTGGCTACTACTCCCAGCTCTGGCAGGCCTTTGCTGTGTTGCTGCCGGAGGTGCGCTCAGTGGGGGTAATGGGGGACAAGCGCACCTACGCTTGCCCAGTGGTCGTGCGATTGGTAACCAGCGAAGATGGCATGACAGCGGACTGGGCCAGGGTGCCCTACGACCTCTTGGCCACCATCTCCAACCGCATTGTCAACGAGGTGCCAGGCGTCAACCGTGTGGTTTACGACATCACCTCCAAGCCGCCGGCCACCATTGAGTGGGAGTAAGAGTCTCCTGCCCTGGGGGTGCGGAGCGGGACAAGCCTTGTCCTTGTAGCGTCAGGGCCGGGATCCAGACACCCCCGTGAAGATAGGGTAGGGTGCTCCCTTCGATAGCTGCCAGCTTTGGGGGAGCAGGAGGCTACAGCCTTTTTTCCACAGAAACTTGGGTGTTCAGCAGCACCCGCTCTGGCTCAAGGTAAGTAAATGTTACCAAAACAACTTCGTCGACTGTCCTGATGGCAACTGGGCAGGTGGCTCTTGGCGGTTCCACTCGCTCGTGCCGTACTCCCACAGTGTACTTTCCAATAGGCAGGTCATCAAAGCCGGCATCGGCGTAGATTAACTCGATGGTTTCTTCCGCAATCTGTTTCCCCTCCTGTTCCAAGAAGGCGACAAAAGGGATCCCCTCAATAGAAGCGAGGGCGTTGTTGGCCTGGTTGCGGATCATCACAAAGATGTCGGACATAGGTGGAATGGCCTCTCTCGAGGCCCCCCTTGGGAGGCTGCTCGGGAGCAGGGCCTAACTCTTCCTAGGCTGCCACCCAGCCCTTAGCCCTGGACGGGGGCAGGGACAAGACAGGCTTCCAACTGTTGCCGCAGCTTGACCGTATCGAGGTGCTGGCCGATGAGCACCAACTGGTTTTTGGGCTGGCGAGGCCACTCATCGCTACTGAGGGTGTAGCGTCGACCGCTGAGGTGGAAGATATACCGCTCTGGGCTTTCTTCAAACCACAGGATCCCTTTGGCCCGAAAGACCGCCTCGGGCAACTCATTGAGAAAGTTTTGGAAGGCATCTAGAGAGAAAGGCCGATCACTCTCAAAGGAGAGGGAGTTAAAGCCATCGGCCTCGATGTGGCTGCGGTGCGAGTGGTCATGCTCGTGGCCGTGTTCGGGGTCGTGCTCAGGCTCAGTGCCGTGAGTCTCCTGCTGGGGCAGGGAGCTGGACTGAAACAGATCCGTATCCAGGATGAGCTCTAGGGGAACAACACTGTTGACCGTGCGCAAGATGCGGGCATCTTCCTTGATCTCGCGGATGCGTTTTTCCAAGCGCTCGACCTCTGCCGGCTCGACCAGGTCGATTTTGTTGAGGAGGATGACGTCTCCATAGGCAATTTGGCTGTAGGCGACGTCGCTGTCAAATAGGTCAGGGGCGAAGTTACTGGCATCCACAAGGGTGATGATCGAGTCCAGTCGTGTTAGATCCCGCAGTTCTGGCCCCAAAAAGGTGAGGGCAACCGGCAAGGGATCCGCCAGCCCTGTGGTCTCCACCACCAGGTAGTCGATTTTGTCGGAGCGCTCCATCAGGCGCAGCACGCTCTCGACAATGTCATCGCGGATGGTGCAGCAGATGCAGCCGTTGTTGAGCTCTACAAGGTCTTCTTCGCTGGAGACAATCAGCTCGCCGTCGATGCCAATCTCGCCAAATTCGTTGACCAGTACCGCCGTGCGCATCCCCTTTTGATTCCTGAGGATGTGGTTTAAGAGGGTGGTTTTCCCACTCCCCAGGAAGCCGGTGATGATGGTGACGGGTAAGCCTCGCTGAGGTACTTCAAGGGTGGTGGTCATAGCGCGCCGGTAAAGTGGATCCCCTTTTTCTATCTTACTCTCCGCGGGGCTGCCAGGAAGCTAAGCGGCTAGGCGATGCGGTAAGCTGGCGCTAAGCTAAGTGAGGGCGGTTGCGGAGGCGGAGGCTATGGCTTTACTGCGCTTTTGGCTGGAGCAGTTGGGGCTAAGTACCTTGGGGTTAGCCCTACCGCCGCCTCTTGTAAGCTTTGCTCCTGAGAGCAACTTGGCGGAGGGATCGCCGCTGCAACTGTGGCTGGTAACCTTTTTAACCGTTTTTGTGGCGGAAATGGGCGACAAGACTCAGTTGGCAACCTTGCTTCTAAGCGCCCAATCCCAGTCTCCCTGGGCAATTTTCTTGGGCTCGGCCAGTGCCCTGGTTACCGCCAGTTTGCTCAGCGTATTGTTGGGGGGGTGGCTGGGTCAGGTGATCCCGGCAGCCTGGATAGAATGGTTGGCGGGTGTGGGTTTTCTGATGATTGGAGTCTACGTGCTGTGGCGAGAATGGCAGGGTGCTCACCTTCGCCAGGGCTAGCTTTTCTAGACAACCACCCCCAAGTTCGGAGGATCAGCCAAGGAACGTGGTGAACCAAGAAAACAGTAGCCAGGCCTCCTCTTTTTCCCTCAGGCAAATAGCCAGTCGGGCTGCTCTGGTCAGCTTTGGCTCAATCCTGCTGGCCGAAATGGGCGACAAAACCCAATTGGCTACCCTGCTCCTCAGTGCCCGCTCGCAAGACCTAACGGTGATCTTTTGTGGGGCTGCCGCTGCCCTCATTAGCACCAGCTTTATCGGGGTTTGGGCAGGGGCCTGGGTGGCGCGGCTTATCCCCCCGCGTTGGATGAAAACCTTGGCCGGCGTGGGGTTTGTGCTGATTGGCCTAGGCTTGCTGGGAGAATCCCTAGCTGCCGGCAGCTAAGAGGCTTGGAACGGCCCTACCCTAGGAGCGCTCTGCCCTCTGGGTGGCAGCCTGGACGCTGCCCAGGGAGCTAGCCGCGCAAACCTGCTATTGTATTGCAGGGGTGGGCTGGAGCGGACGAGTATGAAATACCGACGGATTCTCCTGAAGCTAAGTGGCGAAGCCCTGATGGGGGAGCGTTCCTATGGGATCGACCCCAAAGTTTTGAACTTCATTGCCAACGAGGTAGCCGCGGTAGTGCAAGCCGGGGTCCAGGTGGCCATCGTGGTGGGAGGGGGCAACATCTGGCGCGGGCGCCAAGAGGCGGCTGCCCAGGGAATGGATCAAGCCTCTGCGGACTACGTGGGCATGTTGGCCACTGTCATCAACGCCCTGGCCTTGCAGGATGCCATCGAGCGGGCCGGGATCCCGACGCGAGTGCAGACGGCCATTGCCATGCAGGAGGTGGCCGAGCCTTACATTCGTCGCCGTGCTATTCGTCACCTGGAAAAAGGGCGAGTGGTGATTTTCGGGGCAGGCTCCGGCAACCCCTTTTTTACCACTGACACCACGGCCGCCTTGCGGGCAGCCGAGATCGAGGCAGAAGTCATTTTCAAAGCTACCAAGGTGGACGGGGTTTACGATGCAGATCCCAAAACTCACCCTCAGGCTCGCCGCTACGATGTCCTTAGCTACCAAGAGGTGTTGACCCGCGATCTGCGGGTGATGGATAGTACTGCCATTGCCCTCTGCAAGGAAAATCAACTCCCTATCGTTGTCTTTGACCTGACCACTCCTGGCAACATTTACCGTGCAGTGCAGGGGGAGCCCATTGGCACCTGGATTGGCCAAAGGGGTTCTGGAAGCAACGGCATCCCTGTTTGCCAGCAGGAGAAGTCATGAGCAAAAGGGGCAAGAGTCCCAGCGCTTCGCGCTGCTGGTGCAGGCGGAGCAGATAGCACGTACGATGGTTTTGCTGCCAACAACCGGAGAACGGGGTACTCTTCCCACCTCTCAGGGCAGGGAGGATGTCAACCCAACGCTCATGCCAGCGCCTAGAGTTTACGCCATTGGAAGATGACAGATTGGCTTCACCGGGATCCCCTCTCTGCTAGGCAAAGCGCTAGGGCACCCCGAGTGGCTGGGCAGCGCCTTTGCCAGAGCTTGATGGTTCTGCTAGTGCTGGCAGCGGGATTGGGCTACTGGCGATGGCAGACCTGGCTCCAGCCAGTAGGGGGTTTAGAGCCAATCCAAGTGACGATTCAGCCGGGCAGCAGTAGCCGCCAGATTGGGAGACAACTCCAGCAGGCGGGAGTGATCCGCTCGGCTCTAGCCTGGGAGCTGTGGAGCCGCACCTTTGGGCGCAACTGGGTGTTTCAGGCAGGCACCTACGCTCTGGATCCCAACCAAGACATGCTGGCAGTGGCTCAGCAACTGCGGCAGGGCCGCATTCTGCAGCGGCGGCTCACCATCCCGGAGGGCTGGCGGATTCAACAAATTGCAGAGGCTTTGGCGGAGCGCAACTGGGTGTCAGCTGAGGTTTTCATTGCTACGGCTCGCGTGATCCCTCCCCTGGATTGGCTGCCTCCCAACCTCAGCTCCCTAGAAGGCTACCTCTTCCCCGACACCTATTTCTTCCCCGCTGAGCAGCTGGAGGGATCCCTGCCGGATCGCCAGAAGGCTGAGCTAGTCATCAACGCGATGCTGCAGCGCTTTGCCACGGTGGCCCTGCCCCTGTTTCGGCAGCACGTCACCCCTCTCTCGTTGCACGAATGGGTCACCCTGGCCAGCATTGTGGAGCGGGAGGCTGTAGTGCCAGAAGAGCGCGCCCTAATTGCAGGCGTCTTTTTGAACCGCCTCAAAGCGGGAATGCCCCTGGCTGCCGACCCAACCGTAGAATATGCCCTCAACATCCGGCAAACGCCGACGCGCCGTCTTACCCTCGCCGAGGTGCGCACCCCCTCCCCCTACAACACCTACCTTAACCGCGGCCTGCCTCCCGGCCCCATTGCCAACCCTGGGCTGGCCAGCCTGAAGGCGGTTTTGGAGCCTGAGGAGACTGACTACCTCTATTTTGTGGCCCGCTACGATGGCACCCACGTTTTCAGCAAAACCCTAGCGGAGCACGAGGCGGCCCAACGGCAAATTCTTAGCCAGCTCTCCCAGCCCCCCTCGCCAACAAGTCCCTAGAAAGATGGTCCGCAAGCCTTGGTTTAAGCTGCTGCAGCCGGATGTGGTTGTGAAGGGCACTGTCCTGCAGCTGCGGGCGGAAGAGCTGCGGGCTTGGCAGGTGAGGGGCATTATCTTTGATGTGGACGACACGCTGGTGCCGATCCGTCAGACTGAGGTGGATCCAGCAGTAGCTGCTTGGCTAGAGCAGTTGCGCCCCCACTTTCAAATTTGGCTGGTGAGCAACAACCTCAACGGCAACCGGATTCGGCAAATTGGCGAGAGCTTAAACCTCCCTTTCATTCACAGGGCGGGCAAACCCTCACGGCGCGCCCTGCGGCGAGCTGTGGCGCAAATGGGCTTGCCGGTGGAGGCGGTAGCCATAGTGGGCGATCGCCTCTGGACGGATATTCTGGCAGGCAACCGGCTGGGCTTGGTGACCGTGCTGGTCAATGCCCTCTGGCCTGGCCCAGGGGAACGGCAGCAAATCCTGCCAAGCTGACCCCTTGGCCCCTGTTTTTTGTAAAGTAACGAGGTGAGCCACCCCTGGCTGGCGGTGAAGAGCAGTGTGAAAGGCAAAGCCGACCATGCGATCCCTTTCTCTCGTCAAATCTGCCCTGCAACGGGTAAAGTCAGTTCCTCACCGCTCCAAGTCCCAGGGACGGCGTTGGCTGAGCAGCCTGCTGGCTGTGCCCTTGCTGGTTGTGGCCTGTCCTGGCTGGGCCTTGACCCTGGTGGCCCGCCCTGATCTGCGCAGCCTCAAACGGGCAGAAGTCCTTCGGATAGTGAACTCCAACACCCTGGCTGTGCAAATCGAAGGGGACTTGCAGGTGCGGCTAGTGCAGCTGATTGGGGTTGATCCCTTGCCGGCGGGGATCAACCCCACTTGGACGAAGCTGCGGGGGCAAACCCCTTTGCCAATCGACAACGCCGGCCAATACCTGCAGACAACCTTGCTGGAGCGCGAGGTGTTCTTGGAGTTGGATCCAACCCTGGCTCCTGGGCCGACCCTGCCTGCCTACGTCTGGCGGGCCCATACCCTCATCAACCAGGAGATGCTGTTTTTGGGGCATGGCCTGCTAGCACAGCAAACGGATGGCCTCAAGTACGGACCTATTCTCAGGGAAGCCGCCAATGCCGCAAAGCAACAAGGTCGCGGCTATTGGGCGCCCTATGGCCCCCGCTAGGAGTTTCTTTGCCGAACAGAGGGCGGCTATTTACCTGCCCTAGCCACTGATTACTCTGGCTTATGGGTCGCACTATAGTGGGATCTCGAGGGGGCTCTTGGCGCCGACAGCCAGGTCCTTAGAGGATCCACGCCGGCATTTGGAGTTCTCTATGGCCGATGGATTGCCGTTTACCCTAGATCAGCTTCTCATTCTCCAGGCCATCGCCCAGGAGGGAAGTTTTCGCCGGGCGGCTGACAGTCTGTTTATCTCCCAGCCAGCGGTTAGCTTACAAGTGCAGAACCTAGAGCGCCAGCTGGGGGTAATGCTGTTTGACCGGGGCGGGCGTAGGGTGGAGCTGACGGATGCGGGACAAGTGTTGCTGCAGTACAGCGAGCGCATCCTCAAGCTTTGCCGGGAGGCCGTTCAGGCGCTGGCAGAGGTGCGGGAGATGGGAAGGGGGCGCTTGGTGTTGGGGGCTAGCCAAACGGTAGGCACCTATGTGATGCCTTTTTTGATTGCCCAGTACCACCGCTGCTACCCCGGCATAGCTGTGCAACTTTTGGTGCAATCCACTCGGCGAATTGCTCAAAAGCTGGTCGATGGGCGCTTGGATCTGGCCGTGGTTGGGGGGGAAATCCCGTTTGAGTTGCAGCAGCATTTGAAGGTAATCGCGGTGGCGGAAGATGAATACGTGTTGGTTGGTGCCCCCGGCTGCACCCCTGCCGCTGCTGCCCTAACAGAGCTGGTGACGCTGCCTTTTATTACCCTGGATCCCCAGTCCTCCACGCGGCAGACTATCGACCGAGCCCTCAGTCGCCACGGCATTAACCCTGCCCAGTTGCAGGTGCGCCTAGAGCTCAGTTCAATTGAGGCCATTAAAAATGCCATCCAGGCAGGCTTAGGGGTGGCCTTTCTGTCAATGGTGGCCGTGGGATCTGACCTGGAGCAGGGGCGGCTGCGCAAGCTAGAGGTGGAAGGGCTGCAGATACGGCGCACCCTTTGGCTAGCCTACAACCCTGAGCGCTACCAGTCGCAAGCAGCCACCCGCTTCCGCGAGGGTTTGCTGGGCTACCAGGACTGGCTAAAAACGCCTCCGCGCTACCTGCAGTTGCTGGCTTGAGGTGTAGCGTTTTCCAAGCGGCTCAGGGGGATCGAAGCGGATGAAAGAGCAGGAGCTGTTAGAACGACTGCCCTTGGCGCGGCGTTTGGCGGAGTTAAGGGCCTGCATTCAAGAAATACCGCTGCAGAGGGTGAAGTTGGAGGGACTCAAGATTGCGGGAGCAGAGTCCTGCTGGGCTGCCTATCGGGAGTGGGGAGAAGGGGAACCCCCCCTGCTGTTTTTACATGGCTTCATGGCCACCCACGCCAACTGGTGGCCGCTGATGCAGGGACTGGGCGACCAGTACCACTGCCTTGCCCTGGATTTACTGGGGTTTGGACAGTCCAGCCAACCAGCCCTGCGCTGCGATATTGCCACCGAAGTGGAGTTTGTGCGGGGGTTTGTCCAGGCGCTGGGTTTGCCCAAGCCCGTATTGGTGGGTCATTCTTTTGGGGGGTGGGTGGCGGCGGCCTATGCCATCCGCTACCCGCTGCGGGGGTTGGTCTTGCTGGCGCCTGCCGGGATCCGCGACGACAGCTTTGTCAAACGCTACCGCCACCTACGACTTTTGCTGCGGGAAGGCGCCTGGGTTGATAGGCTGCTGCGGGCTGCCATCCCCTTGGCTCACTGGGGACGCTGGGAAGAGAGGCTGGCTTGGCTGCTGTGGCTGCGGGGATCCCTGCGCCAACAGCCGGTGGCCCGCCAATTTCTCCGCCAGCGGCTGCGCCCCCAAGCGGCTCTCGATACGGTCGAGCGTCAGCTGCAGGCCATTCAGGTTCCCACCCTGGTGGTGGCCGCCGAGCGGGACGAGACCATTCCCCTTTGGCACTGCCAGACCTATGCCGCGGGGATCCCTGGCGCCCAGCTCCGGATCCTGCCAGGGGCCAGCCACGCTATTCCTGCTCTCCATGCCGAGCAAGTTCTGCCTTTGCTGCGAGAGTTTCTGGAGGGCCTAAGCAGATCTCAGGAGTAGGCCCCGCCTCCCCTCCGGCTTCCCCCAACGGACAGCTCTAGGCAGGGCACGGTCTGCCGCAGGGGAGATGCCTGTAGACTTAAGGGGTAGATGAACGGGCCTAAAGGCTGCAGGGAGAGCGGATTGGTGAAGAGACGCATCTGGCTGCAGGGTGTGAGCTATGCTACCTACGGCTTTCTCTACCTGCCGATTTTGCTCATTGCCATCTATTCCTTTAACCGCGCCCGCTTTGGCCTGGTGTGGACGGGCTTTACCTTCGATTGGTACCTGGCTCTCTTTCGCAATGCTGCCATCTGGCAGGCAATGCAAAATACCGTTGTCTTGGCGGGGGTCAGCACCCTAGTTAGCACCCTACTGGGATCCCTGTTGGGCTACGGCCTCTACCGCTATCATTTCCCCGCCAAAACGATGGTGCAAGGGCTGCTGCTGTTGCCGGTAGCCATCCCCGATATTGTGATGGCCGTTGGGCTGCTGCTGTTTTACCAGCTAGTGCGCGCCTACACTGGCTGGTTTGAGCTGGGCCTGGGAACGATGATCGTGGCTCACATTACGTTTCAGATTGCCTTTGTGGCCATTGTGGTGCGCAGCCGCCTCCAGCTTCTGGATCCCGCCTTGGAAGAAGCTGCCTACGACCTCTACGCCAACACCTGGCAAAAGCTGCGCCACGTTACCCTGCCGTTGGCCATGCCAGGGATCCTAGCTGCCGCTTTACTGAGCTTTACCCTTTCGATAGATGACTTTGTTATCTCCTTTTTCACCAGTGGCCCCGAAAGCCAGACCCTGCCCATTTTGATCTACAGCATGGCGCGGCGGGGGGTAACGCCCGAGATCAACGCCCTCTCCACCGTCATCATCTTGGTAACCTTAGTTGCGGTGATAGGATTTCCCCTACTCAACCGCTCGCGCCAGCAGCGAGGCCGCTAAAGAGGGGCTACAGCACGCGGCCAAGAGCGCTGCCTGGCCCCTGAAAGGCCAGCCAAGAGATAAGGAAGTTGGTTACAAACACTCCCAGCAACGCCGTCACTACTGCATCGGTGGTGGAGCGCCCCACCCCCTTGGCCCCCCCGCTCGTGGAAAGGCCCCAGCTGGAGCCGACGATGGCAATGAGAGCGCCGAACACCATCGCCTTCAAGCAGCAGACAATTAAATCCCAAGCAGTGAGGAGGGTCTGGGCCGAGGTCAGGAAGACGGAAGAAGAAATGTTGTAAACCGAAGCGCAGATGACCATTCCCCCAAGCAGCCCCGTCAGGAGGGAGAGGATGGCGAGCACCGGCAGCATCAGCCCCGCTGCCAACACCCGTGGGATCACCAAGTAGTCCACCGGATCAGTGCGCAACAGGTAAAGGGCGTCGATCTGTTCAGTTACCTTCATCGTGCCCAGCTCAGCAGCAAAGGCAGACCCCACTCGTCCGGCTAGAATTACCGCCGTTACCACTGGCGTCAGCTCGCGGGCAAGGGCAATGGCCAAAACCCCCCCCACTAGAGAAGAGGCCCCAAAGTTGAGGAATTCTCGAGCTACCTGGATGGTGAAAACGCCGCTAATCACCACCGCCGTAATCAGGACAATTAGCAGCGACTCCAACCCCACCGCTGCCAGTTGCTCTAGAGTGTTGCGGCGATGGATACGGCCCTGTAGGAGGTGCAGGGTCACCTGACCAGCCAGAAGAAAACTGCTGCCGAGCCGCTGGAACCAATCCATTCTGCCTGGGAGGGGGAAATGCCT
The DNA here is from genome assembly GCF_047502705.1 of Synechococcus sp. H70.1. Classification (NCBI taxonomy): domain Bacteria; kingdom Bacillati; phylum Cyanobacteriota; class Cyanophyceae; order Synechococcales; family Synechococcaceae; genus Synechococcus; species Synechococcus sp. H70.1. The sequence continues at coordinate 6,286 of NZ_JANSIV010000119.1, read as the reverse complement.
TGCTTCAGCTTAGTCACAGAGCTGCAGCTGGGACTGCAGCTGCCGCACAGCAGGATCTGGCTCACAGACTAGCTCAAAGTTAATCACTCGCCAGCGCTGCGGGGAGCCGCCTGCCCCTTCGGGGAGCTGGGAGCTAAAGCTGACCGGCAAGCCGTAGAGGCGAGGGGGGCCGGGGCGACGCTGGGATCCCTGCTCCAGGTAGGGGGTGAGGAGGGGACGGTAGCGCTCGGCTACAATGACCTGGGTGGCCCGCATTCCCTGCATGCGCAGGCGATCCAGCTCCTCGTGGATCTCAAAGCGAATCCCATCGGCGTGGGTGTGTTGACGATACCAGCGGCCTTCCCAGAGGCGCCAACGCCGCCCTGACTGGAGGTGGATCAGCTCCTCCTGCTCAGGGTCTGCCTCAAAAGCGCCGTGGCGATGGCAGAGGTAGGTATCGGTCAGGGTGAGGGCCGCAATCGTCTGCCGACAGTGGGGGCACTGGATGCTAGGGCCAAAGATGGGATAGGAAAAGGCAACTGTCATGAGAAATTCCCCCCGTGGAGGGTTGGGCACATACGGGGCTGTCCACATTATAGAGATCTGGCCTCGGGGATCCCAATGGCAGAATTGGATGAGATCGCCTAGAATGGTCCTGGGGAAAAAGCCTGCCGAGCTGGCGTTTCCCGGGAAAGCTCCGTGAGAGAAGCGGGGAGTGGGTTGTGCCCACTTTTTTGCTTTTTCTAGGGAAGATTCTCCCTACCAGCTCCAAGAGGCTGGCCTCTGGCTGTTTACTGAGTTAGCGAAAGTTGGCTATGGTTCATCCTCTGATTCCACAGTTGGAGAGCTTGGCCCGTCCTCTGGCCGCGCGACTGGGGTACCAACTGGTGCAGCTGGTTTTTCAAACAAACCAGTATCCGCCAGTTCTGCGGGTAGATATCCGCCCCTTGAACCCAGAGCAGGAAACCAGCCATGCCGATTGCGAAGTCATGAGCCAAGCCCTGGAAGTGGAGCTGGATCGGGTGGATCTCATCCCTGGGCACTACATCCTGGAGGTCTCCAGCCCGGGTATCAGCAACCTCCTGCTCAGTGACCGCGACTTTACAGTTTTTAAAGGGTTTGCGGTGGAGGTGACAGTAGATCCCCCCTACAAGGGCAAAACCCTCTGGGCAGGGCAGCTGGTGGGTCGGGATGAGGAGAAGGTTATCCTCTCCCTCAAAGGGCGACGCGTCCAGTTGCCCCGCGCCTTGGTGCAGCGGGTTGTCCTTTCTGAGGCGGAAACCGAGTGAGGTCGTAGAGCTGTCGGCTGGACCCTTGCTTTTCCCCTGCAAATGGCGGAGCAACAGCCAGAGTCAGTTGGATTCTTTCAGGAGGACAGTCTATGGCAATGGTGCCTCTGCCAGGTTTGGCAGAAATGGTGGAGATGATCTCGCGGGAGCGCAACTTGCCCCGCCACGTGGTTACTGAAGCCCTGCGAGAGGCGCTGCTCAAGGGCTACGAACGCTACCGCAAGACCATTCAGCGGGACGTCGTTTTCCCAGAAGACCACTTCCGCAACTTCGAGGTGGAGCTGGATGTGGAAGCAGGGGGCTTCCGCATTTTGGCCACCAAAACTATCGTCGAGCAGGTACGGGACCCGGATCACGAGATCTCGCTGTACGAGGTCCGGCAGGATTACCCAGAAGCCGAAGTTGGCTGGGAAGTCACCAACGACGTCACCCCCCAACAGGCGGAGTTTGGCCGCATGGCAGCTATCCAAACCAAGCAGGTGCTGGCCCAGAGGTTGCGCGACCAGCAGCGCCGCCATATCCAGGAGGAGTTTCGCGACCTGGAAAAAACGGTGTTGCAGGCGCGGGTGCTGCGCACAGAAGGGCAGACGGTGATCATGGCAGTATCTAGCGGTTTTGGGCGGCCCGAGGTGGAAGCCGAGCTACCCAAGAAGGAGCAGCTGGCCAGTGACCGCTACGTCCCTAACGCCGTGATGAAGGTCTATCTCAAAAAGGTCTATGAGGGATCCCGAAGGGGGCCCCAGCTTTTGGTTTCCCGGGCTGATGCTGGCCTAGTGGTCAACCTATTCGCCAATGAGGTGCCAGAGATTGAAGAGGACATCGTGCGCATCGTGGCAGTGGCCCGAGAGGCCAACCCCCCTTCCCGCAACGTGGGGCCGCGCACCAAGATTGCCGTCGATACCCTAGAGCGAGATGTGGATCCGGTGGGGGCCTGCATTGGCGCAAAGGGATCCCGCATCCAGGCGGTGGTGGCGGAGCTGCGCAACGAGAAAATTGACGTTATCCGCTGGTCGCCGGATCCAGCTACCTACATTGCCAACGCCCTCAGTCCGGCCAAGGTGGTGGAAGTACGCTTGGTGGATCCGGAGATCCAACAGGCCCACGTGCTGGTAACCAGTGACCAGCTTAGCCTAGCCATTGGCAAAGAGGGGCAAAATGTCCGTCTGGCTGCCCGCCTCACTGGCTGGAAAATTGACATCAAAGAAGTGGAGAGCTACCGAGCGGCTCTGGAAGAGGCGCAGGCCCAAGGACTGCCCTATCCCTTCATCACGCCAGCTGCTTTGGAACGCTTCCGACGGCGGGAAAAGCAGGCTGCTCTGGAAGTGGAAGAGGAGTACCCTGAGAAGCTCCCCCTGGCGGAGCTGGAAGAGGACGAGAGACTGGAGGACGAGTGGGTTGAGGAAGATGAGGACTTCGACTATGATGCCGAGTTTGACATTGCCCAGCCCAAGGCTTAGAACAGGGGATCTGGGCAGTCGATAAACTTAAGCAGAAGGCTTTCCTGACCTAACCCTTGAACTCCTCCCAACCGATCATCCTGGGTATATCGGGCGCCTCGGGGATGCTCTACGCCGTGCGCGCCCTACACGTTCTGCTGAGCCTGGATTACCGCGTCGAAGTCGTGGTCTCCAGGGCCGCCTACCAGGTGTGGCAAGGAGAGCAGGGAGTGCCCCTACCGGCGGATCCCCAGCAGCAGGCCCAATTTTGGCGACAGCAGGCTGAAAGCGAGGGCGGCTCCCTGGTCTGTTACCGCTGGCAAGATTTAGGGGCAGCCATTGCCAGCGGCTCCTACCGCACCCAGGGGATGTTGGTGATCCCTTGCAGCATGGGCACGGTGGCCAAGCTAGCTGCCGGCTTGAGTTCGGATCTGCTGGAGCGGGCTGCCGATGTGCAGCTCAAGGAAGGTCGCCGCCTGGTCATCGTGCCGCGGGAAACCCCCTTTAGCCTAATTCACCTGCGCAACCTGACCACCCTGGCAGAGGCGGGGGCACGCATTGTTCCAGCCATTCCGGCCTGGTACCACCAGCCACGCACCATCCTAGATTTGGTGGACTTTGTCGTGGTAAAGGCGTTAGATCAGTTTGGCATCGACAGCAACCTCATCCAGCGCTGGCAAGGGATGCGTCAGCGCCAGATCCTCAAGTTCCCCTCTGAGGAGTGACCCTTGGCCAATCCTTGATGGTCTTCTTCTTCCCTCCAGAGAGGAGTGGGCTAGCCCCTTTGGATTGAGGGCTCATAGATCCTGGTTTATGATTCAAGAGCAAGTCATTGTACTCTCTTAATCCTCCCATGAAGAGTATCACGCTACACCAGCTGCAAATCTTCGAGGTTGCTGCCCGTCACCTAAGCTTTACCCGCGCTGCCGAGGAGTTGTACCTGACCCAGCCCACGATTTCAATGCAGATCAAGCAGCTCAGTAAAGTCGTGGGGCTGCCTCTGTTTGAGCAGGTAGGCAAGCGGCTCTATCTTACAGAGGCCGGCCGGGCTCTGTACCAGACTTGCCAGAAAATCTTTGAGCAGTTGAATCAATTGGAAATGACCCTCGCCGACCTGAAGGGATTAAAACAGGGACGGCTGAGCATTGGGGTTGTCACCACTGCCAAGTACTTTATTCCTCGCCTGCTGGGGGCGTTTTGTCAGCAGTATCCCGGTATCGATGTATCCCTAAAGGTGCTGAACCGGCAGCAAGTTCTGGAGCGGCTAAGTAGCAACATGGACGATCTCTATGTGATGGGGATGCCGCCGGAGGATCTGGATGTGGTAGCCCAGCCTTTTCTGGAAAATCCCTTGGTGGTGATAGCCCCCATTCACCACCCCTTGGTGGGCCAGAAGCGGATCCCTTTGGCCCGCATTGCCCAAGAGCCCTTCTTGGTCCGCGAGCCGGGTTCCGGCACCCGCATGGCGGTGGAGCGGCTCTTTGGCAAGCACCACCTAAAGCTCAACATTCGCATGGAAATAGGCAGCAGCGAAGCCATTCGCCAAGGTGTTATCGGCGGGTTAGGGATTTCGGTTTTGTCCCAGCACGTGTTGGCTCTAGGGGGATGGCAACAGCATTTGGCCATTTTGGATGTGGAGGAGTTTCCCATCCAGGGGTTTTGGTATTTGGTCTATTTGCGCTCCAAGCACCTTTCGTTGGTGGCTAAGACTTTTGCTGATTTCCTGCTGGCTCAGGTTCCTCGAATGGAGATGGATTTTCTGGCAAAAAAACAGCACAGATCCCCTTTAGATCCCAATCCAAATCATCTGCTTTCTGGCAGAGGGGATGAAAAGCATTCACCAGCTCCTGTTGCAATCCCTGGAGGTTCTGAAAATCATGGGTAAAAAAGATCCGTAAAAACGCCAAGTAGGCGCGTGCCCAGTTGTCCTGGGGATCCAACTCGACAATCTGTTCAAAGTGCCGCTGGGCTGCTTGTGGCCGCAATAGGGCCACCTCCAGCAGCGCCAGCTCGTAGTAGCTTTGTATCTCTTGCTCCCTCTGCCCCGCTGCCCCCCTTCGCTCCCCTTCCAGGAGTTGGCGGATCACGACCCGATCCGGATCGGTGAGGAAAGTCTGGTACTGCAACGTCGTCCAGGCGTTGAGGTAAAGGGACAGGGCTTCTAGATCTCCCCGTGCAGCCGCTTGGGCTGCCTGCCGCAGAGGAAAGAGGGGATCTCCTAGACTGACAGGGGATCCTCCTTCCCCGCCGTGGGATCCCTTCCAGGGCTGACTGAAAGACCGGCGCCCTCCCTGGGGGGGTTGCCACTCCAGGTGGAGGATCCCTTCTTTTGCAGCCAGCTCTGGCCAGGCCAAGATTTCCTCCACCTGCCAACTGTCGGGGGTGTGGGGCTGCAGGCGGTTTTGCCCCACCACCCAAGCCCGCTTGGCCAAGACCTGCCCCTGGGGACCTTCCAGGCGCGCCCAGACTAGCGTTTGGGCTAAGTCTTGGGCCGGGCCCTGCCAGCGCAGGCGCCAGGCCGGGATCCCTTCCTCTGGGAAGACCTTGAGCTGCAGCAGCTCCACTTCCTCTACTGGAGCAGGCACCTCTTGCAGCACAACCCTGGGCTGGGTGGGGAAGTAGGTGTACAGCCGGCCCACCGCTTGTAGATCAAAATGCTCTTGCTGCCAGTCCGGACTCTTGTCTAGGAGTTGCCGAATTTGCTCCTTAGCTGGACCGTAGGGGCCGACAATTCCCTGCTCCCCTGCCGCATCCACAAACCCATCCAAGAGCACCAGCTCCAGCTCCGGCCAGGGAGTCTGGCCAGCCCCCCGGAAGGTAATGGGCCAGCGCTGCAGAGCCGCCAGGTAGCTGAGCGTCTCGGACGAAATCAGCTCAGTGTTGGGAAGAACGCCTAGGGTGGTGGCCAAACCTGGCTGCACCAGGGATCCAATCCACCGCGTCAGCTCCTGCTGGAGGTGCTGCCCCTGCCAGTGCATTTGGATCCCCTTCCAGAGAGGGGCCACGCCAGGGGTGAGGGGCTGCCCCAGGTTGAGCAGGGCCAGGGATCCCAAGGCTAGGCTCAGGCCAACTCCCTGCCCCAGTGCCCTTTGCCCCCAGCGCGCCCCCAGCCACCGCCAGACTTTGTCCAGCCCACCCGCTGATAGGATGGCCAGCAGGGGCAACAGCGGCAGCGTAAAGCGCACATCCTTAATGGCTACCAGGGTGTAGAGCAAGTAGCCCGAGCCGTAGAGGCCCCACAGGAGAGTCTCCCGCCGGCTTGGGGATCCCCAGAGCGAAAGCAGCGGCAAGGGGCACAAAAAAGGGCTCATCTGCAGGGGCAAAACGCGCAAGTAGGCTGTCCACCAGCAGAGGGATCCCGCTGGGCAGGTGACGTAGTAATGGGCAGTCTCGGCATAGGCCCAGCCGTTGCTGAAGACAAACAGCCAATTGGCTCCATACCAGGGCCAGCACAAGAGCAGCGTCACCCCCATCCCCAGCGCCAGGTGGGCCAGCCGCACCGGCCAAGGGAGCTTCACCCCCAGGGGCACAGCCAGCAGTGGCGGCAGCAAAAACAGCACCCCTGTCCACTTGGCCAGCAAC
>NZ_JANSIV010000118.1:18247-25974 GCF_047502705.1 Synechococcus sp. H70.1 | reverse complement strand
TTGAAGAGCACTTGTCGGTAGCCCCCCCTTCCTTTTCCTGGAAATGGCCGCTGCTTACTCCTCCAGCTGCCAGGGATCCTGGGCTACTTCCTCATCGAAGAGGCGGGGTGGGCGCATGGCCAGGAGCACCTGGCCGAGGAGGGGAGAGGAGGGCAAATCCTCAATCCACTCCAGGGACAGCCATCCCTCCCGATCCACCAGAAAAGCCCCCGCCCTTTCTTCCCAGGTGCGCACGGCCCGATCCACCACCAGCAAGACAGGATCCTGCTCTTCTTCAGAGGCCACCGGCCAGTCCAAGAGGGATCCCAGAAGCCGATTTTCCACCTGTAGGGCCACAGGGTCGGCGGCCCTTTGAAGGGCTGGCCAAGCGGGCAGGGCTATCCACATCTGTCCCGCGGCGCTGCTGACCCAGCCAAAAGGTCCTTGGGGCGCGGCAGCCGGGATCGCTTCCCAAGTGGCGGTGGCCAAAGGCAGAGCTCCAGCCACCGGCAACAAGCGGGGCAGCTCCTCCTCTGGGCGGAATACCGCCAGCCTTGGCAAGGGCTTGCGCCGAGAGCCGGGAGCCAGCATCGACAGAAGCTGCTCAATCTGACGGCGGGCCGTCTCGCTGTGGACATACTGGAAAGCCCGGCCAATGGCTCGTGTCCGCTCCTGCAAATCGCGGGTTTGCTGGGCAGTCTTCCAGGCTTGATAGGCTACTGCATCCCCAGGGTGATCGGTAAACCCTTCGGGGAGCTGCTGCAGTTGGGCATAGCTTTTCACAGCCCGAGCTATCTCGTGGGTCTCCTTAGCACCTAGGTTGCGGCTCGCCACCAGCTCCGCCACCCGGATGCGATCCTGGGGGGAAAGGATGCGCAGCTCGTAGAGGATGTCGCTACCTCGCTGGGCAAAGTGCTCCAAGAGGGCTGAGCTGGCGCCTGCTTTGGCCATCCCCTCGTAAACCTGGGCGGCGACAACAATCTGGTTTTGCTTGGCAGGCTCAAGCCCAGTTGCCTCAAAGATGGCCTGGGGAGTCATTTTCTGTTGCTGCAGGCTTTGGCAGGCCTTGGCCCAATCCAACCACCCCCCCTCTCGCCGTCGCAGCTGCTCCAGCAACCCACTGGGATCTGCCTTTGGGGCAGAGGGTTCAGGCAAATGCTGACTCATGGCAAGGCTTCCTCCGCAACAACCATTGAAAAATAGCGCAAAACCCACAGGAGGTTAAAAGTGCAACCGGTCAGTACGATTTTTTTATGGACTTCCCCTGGGCTAAGTTGGCCGTCCTCTCCTTAGGCCAGGGGAATTACCTCAGCAGCATAGTTACCCGCTGGCAACTGGTTGAAATCCAACTGCCACAGCTGGAAGCGCTGCAGCTTGTCTCCCGTGGGCACCTGCAGCCAGACCCGTCCCTTTTGTCCCACCTGCAGTACCCTTGAGGTGGCGGGCACAGCTACCTGGGCTAGGGGATCCCCCCCCTTGCTATACAGCCAGAGGGACGAGAACCCCTCCCCCTCCTGACACAGCAGCAGCACACCCCAGGGGGCCTTGGCCATCTGAACTGGCCACCCTTTTAAGAACCAGCGGCGCAGCCGCAGGGGGTTGAGCTGCACTACACTCAGATGGGGGCAGCAGCCCTCTCTCCCCCCATCGCTGGGGGCAAATAGCAGCCGTTCCCCCAAGCTAAGCACCTCCCCCTTGGGATCTAACGGAAGGCGATAGCAGAGCGGCTGCGCTCCCGTCTGCCCAGTTTGTGGGTAGGGCAACACGCATAGGTTCACCCACTGCTGTCCCCCCCCTCCTAGCAGTACCAGCTGCTGCGAGAGGGCTAGTAAGCGAGGTAGGGATCCCACCGGCACCTGCCAAGGCCAGCGGAAATAGCAGTGGAACTCCGAGAAGAGCCGAGCTACGCTTGGCCCCCTCGGCAGCCATTGCACTGCCCCCATTTCCTTGGCAGTAGCCCAAATGAGCTCCTGCCGCTCCTCCAGCCAGGTGGCTTGCCACTCCTCTTCAAAACTCAGCAGGGGGCGGATGCGGGCAGGACTGAGGTGGAGAAGGCTACTTTTGCCAACGGCCAGGGCTTCCGGAAAAGTCCCCAGAAACACTACCTCCTGCAGCGGTTCGGCCAGGGGGAAACGGGCCAGAGGTGGCGCCCCTGCGGCAGGGGTCTGCAGCTCTAGCCACTCTAAGCTCTGGGAGGTCACTCGCAGCAGCAGGGGGGAGCGGCAGCCGCTGGGATCCTCACAGACATAAAACTTCTGCAATCTGCTGTCGCCGCCAGAGCCGGCAGCGGGCAGATCCCAGACCTGCACCCCGGGGGGTAACTGGCGCAGCACCCGCGGGCCAACCCAACAGGCAGCTGGCTCCTGCCACTCCTGGGCAAACGCGGCCAAGGCCGAACGCATCTGCGCTGCTGTGCGGAACCGCCGCAGGGGCAGCTTGCGCAGAGCCACCTCAAGCAACGCTTGCAAAGGTGCCGGAATCCCCTCCGGGCAGACAAAGCACTGGTTGAGGTGGGCGTGCATCAACTGGCTGGGGGAGCCGGAAAAAGGCCGCCGCCCTGTCAGCAGCTCCAGCAGGATGATCCCCACCGCGTAGAGATCTGAGGCAGGGCTAAACTGGCCGTAGAACCGCTCCGGGGCCATGTAGGCCGGTGAGCCGGTGGCCGTGATCTCGCCCGGGGCAGGCTGGGGGTGACGGGCGATGCCAAAGTCCGTCAGTTTCAGTTGCCAGCCCTGCGGCGTGGGTTTAAGCAGGATATTTTCGGGCTTCACATCGCAGTGAATTACCCCCTGTCGATGGGCATGATCCAAGCCGGCCAAGATCTGATCCACAAAGCCCAAAACCTGCTTGACCGGCAGCCACAACCCCCGCTCCACCTGGTCAATCAGCTCCCGCAGCGTGCCTCCCTCGCAGTACTCCAGCACCAAATACCGCCCCTCACGGGCATGTTCCAGAGCGTAGCAGCGGGTGATGTTGGGGTGGTTCAACGTCAGCAGATAACGCAGCTCCCGCAGCAGGTTGGGGGTGGGAAAGCGCTCCACCGGCAGCTCCTTGAGGGCCACCAGATCCCCCCCTTGGCGGGGCCGGGCGCAGAAGACACGCCCATACTGCCCTTGGCCAGCCAACCCCAAGATCTGGTAGCTGTCGTGGATGGACTTGGTGGTACGGGTGCGTCGGGACACAGTTCTAGGGAAACCAATGGCAGCCCTTTTTGTCCCTCTGGAAACTCTAGGAGCCGGTTAATTGCCTGAGCAGATCTGCGGCGTGGGTTCCTACCTTGACCTGGGTGATAACGGCCTCAATCTTCCCCTCCGGGTCGATGACAAAGGTGGTGCGGTGGATGCCGTTATAGACCTTGCCCATGAACTTTTTCGGGCCATAGACCCCATAGGCCCTGGCCACCTTGGCCCCCTCATCCACCAGCAGGGGAAAGGGCAGTTGCAGCTTTTGGGCAAACTTTTGGTGGGAACGGGCGTCGTCGGCACTCACCCCCAAGATCTGGATCCCCTGCGCCTGATAATCCGCGTAGGCATCGCGAAAGCCACAGGCCTCTTGCGTGCAGCCAGGGGTGTTGTCGCGAGGGTAGAAGTAGAGGACCACCCGCCGGCCCCGCAACTGGCCTAGGCTAATCAGCCTGCCCTCGGCATCGGGCAGGGTAAACTCCGGGGCTGGATCTCCAACGGCAAGGGGCATGGGCGGGATCCCTCTTAGCTGGATTTTTTGGGAGCGAGGATCATCGTAATGTTCCGACCCTCCTTCTGCGGAGGCTGCTGCATTTCCGCCACCTCTTGTAAGTCTCTGAACAAGCGGTGCAGCAATTCTTCCCCCAGCTCGGCATGCTGCGCCTCGCGGCCGCGGAACATTACCGTGGCTTTCACCTTGTCTCCCTCCCCCAAGAACTGCTGGGCACTCCGCAGGCGGACGTGGTAGTCGTGCTCGCCGATGTTGTAACGAAACTTCACTTCCTTGATCTCGGCGGTATGTTGCTTTTTGCGGGCCTCCCGTTCCTTTTTCTCCTTCTCAAACTTGAACTTACCGTAGTCCATAATGCGGCAGACAGGAGGATCCGCCTTGTCACTCACCAAGACCAAGTCCAGATCCTTTTCCTCGGCTATGCGCAGGGCTTCTTGGGGGCTCATGATCCCCAGCTGGGTGCCATCGGTATCGATGAGACGGATTTTGGGGAAGCGAATCCGCTCGTTGATAGCAGGCAGCTCTCCGCGCTGCTTAGGGGGAAAGCGGTCAAGGGGACGTTCGACGGACAAGTTTTCCTCTCTCTAAACGGACAACGAAAAGATGGTAGTCTGCTCTGCACCGTTGCTGGCCAATGGGGAAAAACCCTGCTCCCTTGGCCGGAAGGGCAAGAGCTCCTGCAACCTATACTAGCTGGCATTTTTTGTTTTTTTCTAGGAGCTTTGGACTTGCCCAGGGGAAAAATATTGCTGGATTGGGGTAACAACCGCGGTAGGATAACCAGATGGCAGCCCTGCTGGCAACGAGGGCAGGGCAAAGTTGGTTTCCTAGTTTACAGGGAGAGCAAAAGCGGTGCAACTGGGTTTAACGGAACGGGAACTGAAAGATCTGGCCCAAAAGTCAGTCCAACTGATCCTCAGCCCCCGCGAGGGCGACAGTGAGGCGTTGGCCCAGTACAAGACCTCAGCAGAGTTTCGGGCTGCAGTTCACCTAGCCTGTGCAGCCATGGTGCTAGTTTTGGCGGAAAACAACGAGCGCCTCAGCCAGCAGTTGGCTGCCTTGCAGGAAAAGGGATCAAACCCTGCCAGCTAAGCAAGCCAAACGGCCATGCCTTCAGAGCCACCAGTGCGCAGCGAGCGGGACTCGATGGGGGAGCGGCAATTGCCCCAGTCGGTCTACTACGGCATCCAAACCGCCCGGGCTCTTGAAAATTTTCCCATCAGCGGCCTCAAGCCGCTACCGGAGTACGTGGAGGCCTGTGTGCTCATTAAAAAGGCGGCGGCTGAAGTCAACGGCGAGCTGGGCTGCATTCCCCCTGAGGTGGCCAAGGCCATCGTCCAAGCAGCGGACGAGATCCTCCAGGGATCCCTGCGGGATCAGTTTGTGGTGGATGTCTACCAGGCCGGGGCAGGCACCTCCCACCACATGAACGTCAACGAGGTGCTGGCCAACCGCGCCCTGGAGATTCTGGGGGAGCCCAAGGGGCGCTACGAGCGGGTTAGCCCCAACGACCATGTCAACTATGGCCAGTCCACCAACGATGTCATCCCCACCGCCATTCGTCTGGCCGCCCTACTGCGGGTGCAGCGGGATCTCCTGGGCACGCTGGACAACCTGGTGGCGGCGCTGGAGCAAAAGGCGCAGGAGTTTCGCGCCATCCTCAAGGCGGGCCGCACCCATTTGCAGGATGCAGTGCCGGTGCGCCTAGGGGACAGCTTCGGCGCCTACGCAGCCATCTTTGCCCAGCACCGTCGCTGGATTGAGGAGGCCAGCCAAGCCCTGTGCAGCCTGGGGCTGGGGGGAAGCGCCGTTGGCACCGGCCTCAACACCCATCCCCTATACCGGCAAAAGGTGGTGCAGCGGCTGGCAGAGTACACCCAGTTGCCCCTCACGCCGGCTCCCCATCCCATGGCGGCGATGCAGAGCATGGCCCCCTTTGTGCACCTATCGGGATCCCTGCGCAACCTGGCCCAAGACGGCATCAAATTGGCCAATGACCTGCGGCTGATGGATTCCGGCCCTAAGACCGGCCTTAAAGAGATCCAACTGCCGCCGGTGCAGCCCGGCTCCTCCATCATGCCCGGCAAGTACAACCCGGTGATGGCTGAGATGCTGAACATGGTCTGCTTTCAGGTCATCGGCCTCGACACTGCCATTGTCCTTGCGGCCCAGGCAGGGCAGTTTGAACTCAACGTGATGATGCCCCTGATTGCCTATAACCTCCTGCATAGCCTGCAGATCCTCAACAACAGCCTGCGGGTCTTTACTGAACGTTGCGTCAGCGGCATCACCGCCCAGGCGGATCGCTGTCGCAGCTATGCAGAGGGGACACTGGCTTTGGTGACTGCCCTCAACCCCTACATTGGCTACCTGCAGGCGGCAGAAGTGGCCAAGATCTCCCTGGAAACGGGGAAGCCCATCCGCCAGATTGTCCTAGAGCGCAACTTGATGAGCCCAGAAGAGGTGGCCAGGGTGCTAGATCTAGAGGCAATGAGCCAGATGCGCGTCTAGCCCCTCTGCCACAAAGGCCATTGGCCTCCGCCCCTTCCCCGTCAACACCCCTTTGCCGAGCAAGCCATGGCCGACAGACGACTAAGCTGGTGGACCAAGCTGGCCTATGGGGTGGGGGATCTGGGCACGGGCATGACGGCCAATATCCTCATCTTTTTCCTGCTGCCCTTTCTCACCAATACTGTCGGCCTGGCGGCGGGCCTGGCCGGCAGCATCTACGCCATCACCCGCTTTTGGGATGCCCTCAACGATCCCCTCATCGGCATCCTCAGCGACCGCACCCGCAGCCGTTGGGGTCGTCGCCGCCCCTGGTTGCTGTTTTCGGCTCTTCCCTTTGCCCTGACCTTTGCGGCGCAGTGGTGGATCCCTTTTCCCGGTCGAACTGGGCTTTTGTCTGCCTATTACCTGGCGGTGTCGCTGCTGTTTAACACCTTCTACTCTGCCGCCAACATTCCCTATGCCTCTCTGACAGCGGAGCTAACCCAAGACTACGACGAGCGCACCCAGCTCAACCAGTTCCGCTTTGCCTTCTCGGTGGGGGGCAGCATGGTTGCAGTAGTCACCTTTCCGCTTTTGGTTAACCTGCTGCCGGATCGGGCTGCTGGCCATCTGCTGGCGGGAGCTTGTTTTGGGGTAATCTCGGCTCTGCCCCTGCTGCTCTGCTTTTGGGGGGTGCGAGAACAGTATCAATCCTGGCGGGATCCGCTGCCCCTACTGCAGCAACTGCGGGTGGCCTTCAGCAACCGCCCCTATCTATTTGTCAGCGGCATCTACCTGTGTTCTTGGCTGGCGTTTCAGTTTACGGCCACGATCATCCCCTATTTCATCGTTTTCTGGATGCAGTTGCCGGAAGTGTGGATCTCGCTAGTGGTGTTGGCGGTTCAGAGCGTTGCGGTGCTGACCCTGTTTGCCTGGACGCGACTGAGCGCCCACCTGGGCAAGCGCGCCATGTACCTGATCGGGGCGGGGTTTTGGCTGATCTCCCAAGCCGGCCTGTTTTTCCTACAGCCCGGCCAGGAGCGGCTCATGATTGCCCTGGCGCTGTTGGCGGGGGTGGGGGTTTCGGCCACGGCCTATCTCGGCCCCTGGTCGATGTTGCCGGATGTCATCGACCTGGATGAGCTGCAAACTGGGGAGCGGCGGGAAGGGATCTTCTACGCCTTGATGGTGTTCCTGCAAAAGGTAGGCCTAGGACTGGGGCTGTTTTTCCTAGGGCAAGTTCTGGAGTGGTCTGGCTTTATCCCTTCGGTGGCCGGGGAGCCGCCGCCCACCCAGCCGGAATCGGCCCTGTTGGCCATCCGCCTTGCCATTGGCCCCTTGCCGGCGGTGGTTTTAATCGGCGGCATCCTGCTGGTGTGGCTCTACCCCATCACCCGGCAGCGCCACCGGCAGATCCTGCAGGAACTAGAAGCAAGACGGGCGGGAGGGGGTCGCTTCCCCTCTGTTAGTTGAGAAGGATGCGCAGGCCGCTGCCGGAAGGCTGCACCGGCTCGGAGTTGGGCAGAATCCGCAGGCCGCTGCCGCTGGGCCGGATCCCGGTGTTG
>NZ_JANSIV010000118.1:8465-18147 GCF_047502705.1 Synechococcus sp. H70.1 | reverse complement strand
AACAGTTTCATCGGACCTCTCCTTTGGCCCAGGGCCATTCCACTCTTTGGGATCCCTAGCTTGATCTTGGCCCCGGTAGAGAGGATGAGCCAGGGCGGAAGCCGTCACCTCGCTTGCCAGGATGGGCACTTGGCCTTCGGCTCGACTACCACAGCCCGGAACGTCCCAGCGCCAGACCCACCACCAACATGCCCAACACCAGAAAAGGCTGAGCGCTGGCCTGGTACTTCACATCATTCTTCAGCGGATCCCGCAGCAGGTACATGTCTTGGAAGGTGATCTGGGGGATAATGAGCAGCACCAAAATCGCCGCATAGAGTTTTAGGCCGGCTCCCAGCAAAAACGAGGCCATGCCGAACTGAAATAGATCAATCATCAGCGCCGCGATCCAGGCCGCCCCCACAGCGCCAAACATCACCGGCAGCGAGGCCAGGCCAAACTGCCGATCCCCCTCCATGCTCTTGAAATCGTTGACCACGGCAATCCCCAAGCCGGCCAAGCTGTAGATTAGAGTTAGGATGCAGACTGTCCAGTTGAGCTGGCCAAACAGAGCGTGCCCCGTCCACCAGGGCAAAGCAATGTAGCTGGCGCCCAGGGCGTAGTTGCCCAGCCAGCCATTGCGCTTTAGTTTCAGGGGCGGCGCCGAGTAGATGTAGGCAATTAGGGCTCCCGCCAGGGCAATGCAGGTGATGACCGGGAAGTCGTGGCCGGTGTACCAATCCAGGGCATAGGCCAGCGCCAGCCCCAAAATCAGCAACACCCAGATCTGGATAACCACCCGCCGGAGGGAGATGGCTCCGGAAGGAATGGGGCGGTAGGGCTCGTTGATGGCGTCAATCTCGCGGTCGTAGTACTCGTTTAGGGTCTGGGTGTAGCCGGTCATTAGGGGGCCGGCCAGGATCATGGCCACCAGGATGAGGGCCACGTTCTCCCAAGTCCAGGTAAAGTGGCCAGAGGAGGCTGCCCCCGGAATCAGACCCCACATCAAGGGGATCCAGGTTACAGGCTTCATTAGCTGTAAGTGAACTTGCCAAACGGAGCGAGACTCCACCTCCGCCCCTTTCATACCCAGGAGTTGACGAACACGCCGGCTGGCGGATCCCTTGTCCGATCCTGGGGCGGTCTTGGGAGCGGCAGCTCTGCTTTCTCCTGCGGCGGGATCTTCAGCAGAGCCTGTTCCGCCTGTTGGCGGTACAGCGGCTGGACCAGAGGAAGTCGTTTCGTTCAGGTTGCTCATGGTGGGGTGCGCAGGCAAACTTCAATACGGGGAGAGCCATCCCTATTCTGCGGCATTTTCTCCCCTTCCCTCAAAGGGCTCCAGCAACCTCGAGAGGTGTCTTACTCTGGCAAGCGGGCAAGTCTAACGCCTGGGTAATAGTAGGCCAAAATTTGGCGGTAGCTCCAGCCCTG
Organism: Synechococcus sp. H70.1; assembly: GCF_047502705.1. NCBI lineage: Bacteria > Bacillati > Cyanobacteriota > Cyanophyceae > Synechococcales > Synechococcaceae > Synechococcus > Synechococcus sp. H70.1. The sequence continues at coordinate 16,737 of NZ_JANSIV010000118.1, read as the reverse complement.
GCGGGCCAACTCCTGAGCACCCCACTGGCTCATGCCAATGCCATGGCCAAGCTTGGGATAGGGACTGAAGTCCGGCAGGCTCCGCAAATAAGGGATCCCGTCCACTCCAACGGTCTGGCTCCCGGCACTGGCGCTGTACATGGCATTAACAAACTTTCCCCCGTACACCAGGACTACGCCGCGGGTGGCCCGTGTTGCCTCCAGGGCAGCTGCCGAGCGCTGCGAGAGACCCCGATACACCTGGGAGCGGGTGTCGCTATACACATCAAACCAGCGCCGGGAATTGCGGTGGTAAAGAACATAGGTGCGAGCAGCCACTGCCTGGGCCTTCAGGGCCTCGGGTAAGAAGCGGGATCCCATTTCGGCTTCCACCACACTGGCCACATACTCCTCGAGGTGAACGTAGTTGATGGCCAGCAAGCGGTTGTAGCCCATCAAGAGCACCTTGCCGGAATACCAGCGGCCATTGACTGCCACTAGGCCGCCCTCCGGCGGCTCGATGAACAGTACTGGACTAACGGCCTTGTGCAGCTGCACCCCCCGGGGGCTGGGGCGGGCCCAAAACCCCCTTAGGGGCGGCAGCTCTGCCAACACCTTTCCGCGGCCATCAGTTAGTTGGGCAGGCAGAGAAACTCCCACCACCAAAGGAGTGGCGGTATCGGCCAGCTGTACCCGCACTGTTACCGCCCAAGCCTCTTCCCCCCCTCTCCCCAAGGCGCTTAGAAGCAGGGATCCGATGAAGGCAAGCCAACGCCGCGCTGCCATCTCGAGTTTCTCCAGCAACCTCAGCTTAGGATAGGACAACAGACGGCGAAGAGGCAGGTCCGCAGAATCTCCCAACTTTAGTCGGGGGAGTGTCAATGCCGAAGGCCAACCCCCCCAGCAGCATTACCCCCGTGAGGAAGCGCACCTTTGGGTCGCGGGCTGGGGATCCCCTCTGTTCCTGCTGCCGTTCTTGAAGTGCTGGGGTACAGAGAAAGCCCACCCCTCTTAGCAGGGCAGCGGAGAAAAACCGAGGCCCATAGCCGGTGAGTTCCTGCAAAAAGCCGCCCAACACGGGGCCAATAGCAACCCCCACGGGATTGACCCAACTTCGCCGCGTCTTCCCTCAGGGGCCAGATTCGCTACCCGAGCCACGTAGGCAGTGGCAAAAGCCACAATGCTGATCCCGTGGAAGGCCCACACCAGCGCTACCCACGGAATCCAGCTGGCAAGGGAGCCACTGCTGCTGCTCCTACAGCTGTGGCCATCTGCCAGGCGTCCCAGCCAAGCTCGAAAAGCCAGCAGCCCAACCGGGAAGGCCCCCTCACCAGGCCCACCTGTTGGCTAGTGCTGCTGGCATCCTTGACGCAGAGGGGCAGGGTGGGTAGCAGGGAGGACAAACTGGCCCAGAAAAGCCGGCCGGCTACGAACAAGATGCCCAAGTTGCGTCGCTGCGCTGGCTGGAGCTGCCCCCTTTCCTCACCTGCACTTCCTCTCAAGTCTCCCTTGGAGCTCAAACTCAGACAGTTGCTTCGGGTGGGGGCCCCAAGGCCTACCGCATTGGTCGAGCTGCAGACGACATCTCAAGGAGGCGGGTGGCAGCTTCCCTGAGGCTGGACTCGGAGAGGTCAGGCAGCTCAAGCCGGGCCCGAATACGATGAAAGTTCCGCTGCAGGCTGTGCCGATAGGTGGGATCGTAGTGCTGCTCCAGTAGCTCCCGGACAAACTGCGGCCAGTCTTGGGCATCGATGAGCTCAAACCAGCGCTGCAGGCGGGCCTGGCCGTGGCGGGACTTGAGAGACTGCAATTTTTCCTTTAGCGCCTGGGGGTGGGCAATCCAGTGGGGATAGTGGGCAATCAACCCCTTCACCCGCTCTTCCAGGGGCAGCTGCACCTCTATGCAGTCGGCTTGGGTGAGGGCCTGCCAAAGGGCAGGGGGCAGGTGGAGCTGGCCCACCTTGGCACTCTCAGCTTCCACCCAGACCGGCTTGGCGGGATCCCACTTGAGGAAGGCTTGAACCAACTGGCTCTCAAAGAACTTCTGGCTCGGCTGGGGCACCCCCCACTCGCCCCCCAGCACCGATCCCCGGTGACAGGCCAGCTTTTCTAGATCGAGGACTTGGGATCCCTGGCGCTGCAGGTAGTGGAGCAACTGGGTTTTGCCGCTCCCCGTCGGCCCACAGAGGACGCGGTAGGTGAACTCCTGGGGCAAGCTCTGCAGTTGTCGGCGTACCCAGGCGCGGTAAGTTTTGTAGCCACCTTGCAAAACTGTAACCTGCCAGCCCACCTGGGACAATACCAGCGCCAGGCTGGCCGAGCGCTGTCCTCCCCGCCAGCAGTAGATGAGGGGGTGGTAGTCCCGGTCCTTGTCGGCAAAGTGGGTCTGCAGGTGGCGGGCGATGTTCTGGGCCACCAGGCTAGCTCCCCGCTTGCGGGCCGTGAAGGGATCCACCTGCTTGTAGAGGGTGCCCACCTCTGCCCGTTCTGCATCGTCAAGTACAGGCAGGTTGATGGCCCCCGGCCAGTGGTCCTCGGCAAACTCTGCCGGCGAGCGCACATCGATGATTTCGCTGTAGGTGTGCAGCCAGGGCTCGGCGGTGACGTGAATGGGAGCAGCCACAGACGCAGGGAGGAGGGAGTTAACTAGGTTCTCTCCTGCTTGATCCTGGCAGATCTCTGGGCGAGGGAGCAGCCAAAGGTTGCTTTTCTTCCGTCGGGGCAGGGATCCCTTCCCTCCGCCATAATGGGAGTCCTGGGCTGGCAAGGATTGGGAAATGGTGCAACAGGCTAGCTATGGATCTTGGCGATCCCCAATTACCGCTGACCTAGTGGTGGCCGGGTCCCTGCGCCTAGGGCAACCGGCTTGGGAGGGGAGCAATCTCTACTGGATAGAGGGCCGCCCGCAGGAGAAGGGGCGAAATGTACTGGTGCGGCGAGCTGCCGATGGGACGGTGCAGGAACTGACGCCAGCACCCTTCAACGTGCGCACCCGTGTCCACGAGTACGGGGGTGGCGCCTACTGGGTCTCTGAGGGGGTGGTGTACTTTTGCAACTTTGCCGATCAACGGCTGTACTGCCTGCTGCCGGGGTTGGCTCCCCAGCCCCTCACCGAGCCCGGCCCCTACCGCTATGCCGACGGGGTGGTGGACAGGAGGCGCCGGCGCATCCTCTGCGTGCGCGAGGATCACAGCCAGCAGGGAGAGCCAGAAAATACGCTGGTGGCCATCGATCTAGAAAGCGGATCCCAGCAAGTTTTGGCTAGGGGCCACGATTTCTACGCCAGCCCGCAACTCAGCCCAGACGGTCAGACCCTGGTGTGGCTTGCCTGGGATCACCCCCAGATGCCCTGGGACGGCACGGAGCTGTGGCGGGCGGAAGTGGCTCCTGACGGCAGCTTGGGAGAACCCCAGAAACTCGTTGGCGGCCCGGCTGAGTCCATTTTCCAACCCCAGTGGTCGCCGCAGGGGGAGCTTTACTTTGTTTCCGACCGCAGCGGCTGGTGGAACCTCTACCGCTGGGATCCCTCGGGGCCAATTCCCCTCTGTCCTATGGAAGCAGAGTTTGGGGAGCCCCAGTGGGTGTTTGGCCTGAGCACCTACGGCTTTTGTGGGGATGGGCAAATCCTGGCCATCTATCGGCAGGAGGGGCTCTGCCACCTGGCCCTTTTGGATCCGCGTTCAGGACAGCGGCAGGAGCTCCCCCTGCCCTACACCGAGCTCCACAACCTTCAAGTTAGCGGCGAAAAAGCTGCCTTCCTGGCCGGATCCCCCAGCGAAGCCATGGCCCTGGTCGGTCTGGACTTACCTTCTGGCCAATTGGAGGTGGTGGCCCGTTCTAGCAGCGCGGCGGTGGATCCTGGGTACTTGTCGATCCCTGAGCCCATCACCTTTCCCACTTCTGGCGGGACAGTGGCCTACGGCTTCTTCTATCCTCCCAAGAACCGCGACTTCGTGGCCCCTGCCGGCGAAAAGCCGCCCCTTTTGGTCAAAAGTCACGGCGGGCCCACGGGGGCGACAGCAGCCGTGCTCGACTTGGGGATCCAGTACTGGACCAGCCGGGGGATTGCCGTTTTGGATGTCAACTACCGCGGCAGCAGCGGCTATGGACGGGCCTACCGGGAGGCCCTCAAGGGCCAATGGGGCCTTGTGGACGTGGAAGATTGCATTGCTGGAGCCCAATTCCTGGCCCAACAGGGCCGGGTTGACGGCGAGCGATTGCTCATTCGCGGCAGCAGTGCCGGCGGCTACACGACCCTGGCGGCTTTGACGTTTCACAGGGTTTTCCGCGCCGGCGCCAGCTACTACGGCATCAGTGACCTAGAAGCGCTGGCCCGGGAAACTCACAAGTTTGAGTCCCACTACTTGGAGAGCTTAATTGGCCCCTACCCCCAACGGCAGGATCTCTACCGAGAGCGCTCTCCCCTCCACCACCTAGAGGGTCTCAACTGCCCGATCATTTTCTTTCAAGGCCTGGAGGACGCCATCGTTCCTCCCAACCAAGCAGAGAAGATGGTAGCTGCCCTGAAGGCCAAAGGGATCCCGGTGGCCTACGTGCCCTTTGAGGGAGAGCAGCACGGCTTCCGCCAGGCGGCCAACCTCAAGCGGGCTCTGGAGGCAGAGCTTTACTTCTACGCCCAGATCCTGGGGTTTCCCCTGCCAGAGCCCCTCGAGCCAGTTCCCATCGCCAACTGGAGTTCTCCCTGCCCTGGCTCAGCGCCTCCCCATTGGGTATCGTAGTCAAGGAGCTGGGGGAGGGAGGCATGGGGAGCCTAACCAGCAACCTCTGGAGGCGATGGGTGGCCGCGGCCTTAGCAGCAGGCGGAGTCCTGGGCGGCGCCCTCTGGGGCTTCTACACTTCTTCCTGGGCAGAACCCGTTGAGATGGCGGCGGTGCCGCCGACATCCCTAAGCGCGACTTCTGGCACTGCCTTTTTGCGCGCCTACAGAGCCCTCCAGGCCGGCCAAGCCCAAGCGGCCCTGGAGTCCTTGCAAGGCTTGGAAGAGAAGCTGCCAGTTCTCACCGATGAAATTTGGAAGCTCAGGGCCCAGGCCTACGAAAAGCTGGGGGATCGAGAAACTGCCCGCCAGATCTGGTGGCCCAAGATCTTGCGGGAGTACCCCCACAGTCCTGTAGCCGCCTATGCCCTGTGGGGAATGGGCCAGGTGGAGCAACTGCGACGGCAATTTCCCACTCACCCCTTGACTGCTCGCGCCCTCCAGCACTTGCTGCAGCAGCATCCCGACCGCTACGACCTGCTGCGGGATCTGGCCCAACATCACCCGCAAATCCCTGGGTTAACGCCCCTCTTGGATCGCTGGCGCCAAGCCCAGGAGGGATCCCTCACAGCCTCCGACTGGCAGATCCTGGCCGATGCCTACTGGGAGCAGCGGGAGTACGGCAAAGCCGCCCGCGCCTACAAACACGCCCCTGCCACCCCCCAAAACCTCTACCGCCAGGGCCGCAGCCACCAAATCTCGCGGGAGTTTCCCCAGGCCAGGGCCGCCTACCAAGCGCTGCTGGCGCAATTTCCCGAGGCTGCCGAGGCCTCCCTCACCCGGCGTCGCCTGGCCGAGCTGAGCGACCTGCCGACAGCCATTCAGTTGCTCCGACAGGTAGGATCCGGCTCGGATCCAGAGGCCCCAGAGGCCCTGCTCAGCCTCAGCCAGCTTTATGACCGCAACGGCAGCCCGCAGTCGGCCCAGGCGGTGCGCCAGGCCCTTTGGGAGCGTTTCCCGGCCAGCGAAGCAGCAGCCAACGCCGCCTGGACGGTGGCTTGGCGCCAGGCGCAAGCGGGCAATCTCAGGGCAGCTATTGCTCTGGCCCAGCAGATTGGCTTGGCCCAGCAGGATACGGAAATGGGGGCGCAGCTGCTCTACTGGGCGGGCAAATGGCGGGAACGGCTGGGGGATAGGGCGGCGGCACGGCAAATCTATCAGCAGGTGCTGCAGCGATTCCCTCACACCTACTACGCCTGGCGGGCGGCGGTGCAACTGGGCTGGCCAGTAGGAGATTTCTCCAGCGGCCGCCAAAGGGTTGAGGTGGACTTTCAGCCGGTGCGCCAACCGTTGCCGGCGCTCTCTGAGGCCACGCAAACTTTGCATCTCATCGGCGCCAGCCAACTGGCCTGGGAGCGCTGGCAGGGGGAAATGGCTCTGCGGCACCGGGATCCGCGCCAGATGAGCGTGGCCGAGCGCTTTGCCAGCGGCATTTTGCGCAACAACGCTGGCGAACACCTCCAGGGGATCAACCAGGTGGCTGCTTTGCGCTTCAGCGCCGAGCCTGACCCGCTGCTGCCGAGCTTGAGGCAGCGCCAGGATTTCTGGCAGGCTGTCTACCCGCTGCACTACTACGCCAGCCCAGAGAACACGTGGGAGGGGGATCCCTATGCCCGGCCTGGGCTGGCCTACTGGTCGCGGCAATTTAACCTCAATCCCTTGATGGTGGCGGCCTTGATCCGCCAGGAATCCCGCTTTGAGCCGGAGATTGTCTCCGCCTCGGGAGCGCTGGGCTTGATGCAGGTGATGCCTGCCACCGGCCGCTGGATTGCCCAGAAGCTTGGCCTAGCCCAGTACCGCCTCACCAACCCTGCCGACAACCTGCGCCTGGGATGCTGGTACTTTGACTACACCCACCGCTCCTATCAAGACAACACCCTGCTGGCCCTGGCCAGCTACAACGGCGGGCCTGGCAATGTGGCCAGATGGCTAAGCCGCTTCGGCTTTGAGGATCCCGATGAGTTTGTGGAGCAAATCCCCTTTGCCGAAACCCGTGGCTATGTCAAGTCTGTCTTTGGCAACTACTGGAACTACTGGCAGCTCTACACCCCACAGGGGCGCACCTTGGTCAGCCAGCGCCTCCGTCAGCGTCCTGGCTAACCAACTCCCTCGACTGCGGCTAGGACCGGTGCCGAGAAGAGGTCAGCCGTTCTCCCAGTAATTGCAGCGAGTAGGCTGCTAGCCCCAAGCCCACCATGACGAACATGAAGGCCACTAGAGTAACGGATCCCACCAACAAGTAGCGCACCCAAAGGCTGATCCCCCGTGCCAGGGATCCACTTTCTAGATCTACAGGCGGCAACTTGGCCAGCATCGAAAGCAGCAACTGCAGGAAGCCGTAGCCTAGGCCGGCGGCAAGGGCAGCCCCCCAGAGAGCGCTGAGGGGATGGGGGGATCGGGGTGAGGAGGAAGACATGGGGCAACACCGGACAACTCACCCCTATTGTAGGCTGCGGGTACAATTAGGAGAGCTTGTAACCAGTAACCGCAATGGAAAGGGGGCTAGAGGGGCTATCTTACTACGAGATTTTGGGGGTTTCGAGGCTGGCAACGACAGCCGAGATTAAGCAGGCCTACCGCCGCCTGGTCAAGTACCACCATCCCGACAGCCCTCTGGCTAGAAAAGATGGGGCCAGTGCTGAGCGCATTCGCCAGATCAACGCCGCCTATGCCGTCCTCAGGGATCCCCAAGCCCGTCGCGAATACGACCGGCAACTGGGCTCCCGACAGGTCTTGCCCCGCCCTTCCCCGCCGCAGACGGTTAGCCAGGAGGCCGTCCTCCGCGCAGCCTGGGTTCGACAGGTTTACACGCCACTCAACCGGGTTTTGGGACCTCTGTTGGCTTCCCTCAAACCCCAGCTTAATGCTTTGTCCGCTGATCCCTTCGATCCAGACTTGCTGGCGGCCTTTGGCCTATACCTGGAGAAGTGCGCCCAGAAACTGGCCCAGGCGCAGCAGATCTTTCGCCGTCTTCCCAACCCTAGCAGCTTGGGGGGGGTGGCTTCCCGCCTCTACTATGCCCTCAACCACTTGGAAGATGCCCTGGAGGAACTGAGCTACTTCCCCCTAAACTTCGACGATCGCCACCTGCACACCGGGCAAGAGCTGTTTCGACGGGCGGAAGGGTTGCGTCGAGAAGCCATGGACGCCTATGCCAAGAGCTCACCCTAGCGGGATCCGCCGCTGGTCTTCTAGGGGGACGGAAGGGCGACCTATGTTGGCTTGTGGGTAGAGATCCATCAGGGCGTAGATCTGGGGCGGCAACTCGGTGGAGATGGGCAGGCCCAGCTCCCGCGCTTCTTCAGCCGTAATCGGGTAGTCGTGGGTTACCCGCCCGCTGGTCAGAGCCTGGATGAGGGGCTCGAGGCGTTCGGGGGCAATTTTGCGCTTGGGCACCTCGTCCTTGAGCAGCTCCCGCACAAAGTTCTGTACCTGTTGCCTCGCTTTGCGGGCCAGATTTGCCAGGATCAGCGTCTGGTCGTCGATCTCGGCAATGGGTTTTTCCGCCACCACCTG
>NZ_JANSIV010000118.1:0-8365 GCF_047502705.1 Synechococcus sp. H70.1 | reverse complement strand
TCAGTAGCCAGCACCAGGCCGCCAGGGGTGTGCAGAATTCAATCGGGGTGTTGGGCGGAGTGAGGCGGATTGCCCGCAGCACCTGCTCTGAGTCCTCGATGCTGATGTAGCGGGAAACTGGGTGATCGACTCCTGCCGGTGGATAAGCAGAATCACTCGGCTGCCTCGCTTTTGCTCCAACTCCCGAATGGCCAGAAAGCGCCGCAACTCTTGGACATGACGGTTCGGCAGAGGTTGCAAAGAGCTGAAGATTAAAAAAATCCAAAAGAGGCTGCCCCAGTCCCCTTTCCACCTCCTCCTGCTAGCATTATCAAGAGCATAGCGAGCCTCGGCCCTTACCTCTGACGAACCTCAGGGATCAGCCTCAGAGGGAGCAAACCAGCGATCCAGAGCCTGTAGCAGATCGGGAACCGCAGTCTGCGCGATCCAAGCCTGGATGTAGGCCCGTTGCTCCGCCAAGTTCTCAAGGCAGCCCAGCTTTTGCATGGCGGCGAGGCGACTCTCTGCCTCGGCACGGTTGATTTGTAGATCCAGCCGTTGGTCGGGGGTGAGGGGATACTCTGTCTGGGCTAACAGGTGGTCGGCCACCATCATCAATAGCAAAGGTCCCGCCACTTCCACCTGAGGCTCGGTTTCCCCCTCAACCTCGGTGGCGGCCAGAGCCCCCCAATCTTCGAGATCTTGAGCCAGATCCTGGCCCAGTTGCAGCAGCTCCTCCGTCGAGACAGCCTGCAGCGCCGTCTCAGCAGCCGTCCGCAGCGGCTCTAGGGAAACCCCATGGCTGGTGGCTAGTTCGGCCAGGGCCTGTTCCCATTGCTCCCGTTGGGCTTGCAACGCCGCTTTCTCTTCCGGAGAAAAATCCAGCCGCTCCAGCAACACCTGCAAAGCCACAGCTGCCACCAACAGCGGCGGGAAGCGCAGCAGGGTAGAGGCAGATCCCACCTGGTCCAGGAAAGCCTCCACGTCGGGGCCAGACCCCCTGTCCAGCAAGTCCTGCAGGTAGGCCAGCACCTGCGGCAGCGGGGTCAATCTCAAGATCCCTCGCACCTGGGCTTGCAACTCAGCCGGGATCCCAAGGGCTTGCAGTTGGGCTTCGGCTTGCGCTCGCGCCTCGGCAACCAGTTCTGGCAGATCTGCTGGGGCCTGCCCAGCCTCTACCCAGGCTTGGCTGGAGTCCTGCAGCAAGCTGGCTGCCTCAACAAACAGCAGCAACTGAGGGATCCGCAGCGTGGGCAAGACCATCTCAATCGGCCTCTTCGCCAAGCTGGGGAAGAGATGGCGCCGCGGCTGACTCGCGCGGGGCAACTGCAGGGGCGGGCTTGTGCCAGTGGAGGCCAATCAGTGCGTCGTAGACAAAGCTCCAAAACTCACCCTTTCGCCAGATGCCCAGCGTTTGCTGGCAGTTGCGCGCATCCAACTCCGGCTTAGCCACCCAGTAGGCCGCCTGATACTTGTACCAAGGAACCGAGGGCCAGAGGTGGTGAATGAGATGGTAGTTCTGTCCCAACAGGAGAATGTTGGCTAGCCGGCTAGGGTAGACCCTAGCGTTGTACCACCGCTCTTGAGATTGAAAGGGGCGATGGGGCAGGTAGTCGAAAAACAAGCCCAACAGAAACCCCATGAGAAAGGCGGGGGGCAGCCAGTAGTTCATGATGTAGTCGGTGTAGCCAAAGTGGAAGGCCAGCGCAAACGTTAAGACCACCACCAGTCGACTGAGAGCCCACTCCAGCAGATCCCAGCGGCCTTTGCGCCAGAGCTGCCGCTTGAAGAAAAACACCTCGTGGTAGAAGAAGCGCGGCGCAATTAGCCACAGTGGCCCCCCCGTGGAGACGTAGTGATCCGGATCGTTTTCAGGATGGTTGACGTGGGCATGGTGCTGCATGTGCACCCGCTTAAAGACAGGGTAGACAAAGCCCTGCAACAGAGCAGAGCCATGTCCCATAGCCTCGTTCAGCCAGCGGTTGCGGTGGGCGGAGCCGTGGGAGGCATCGTGGATTACTGTGCCCAGCACGTAGAGGGCAACAAAGTTAAGCCAGAACACCAGCCAGTGGGGCCAATGCCAAAAGGCATACCCGCAAAAGCAGGCAGCTGAGAGCGCCACCGAGCCCAAAAACATCAGCAGGGTGGGATTCCAAAATTCCGACGGCGGCCCCAGCAGCTCACGGGGTAAGGTGAAAGGCCCGGAGTTCAGTTGCGAAGTCGCAGCAGCAGTCATCGGCAGCCATCCTTAGGTGTGCACAGCGCAGACGACGGGGATGGTTGAAGACAACCCCTCGAAGTCATCACACCAAACGGGAGCGATAAGCTTTGTTAACTTTCGTTAGTATACGGCACAGATCTGCCCGGCTTGTCCCCCCAGGTCGGATTTCCTTGCCAACTCTAGCTGCAGCCGACAGGGATCCCCCTGCCCAGGAGGTGAGGGCTGCTGTGAGGTTTTGTTGCAGCTTCTGTTGCAATTCATGTGCAGATCGGGGGGGATCCCCTTAAGCACTGCAGAGTGAGGATAATCTAGGGGTCGGTTAAGCTGAGCCGAGGAGGAAAACCATGCTACCCGTTGTTGCCCCGTTGGCCATGACTGCTCACACTAGCCCCTGGTCGCCCCTGAGTGCGGTGATCATTCTGCTCTGCACAGGCTTGGCTTACCTAAGCTTCAAGTCCTCTTCGGGAGTTGCTTCAGAAACTGGACCGGTGCTGGGGATGACTTGGCCAGAAGTACTGGGGGTGGCCAGCTTTGGTCATCTGCTAGGCGTGGGGGTAATCTTGGGCCTCTCCAACATGGGAGTTCTCTAAGTTACATTTCTTGACCTTGGCCAAGATCCGGAGCCAGAAGTGTTAAACTCTCTGTCAACTCAGACATTCTGAGCAAACTTAGTTTCTCTCGCCCCACTTCCTTACTTGCTGAGGGTTGGTGTCATGCCTGCGATGGTGCTCCTCCTGGCTGCTTTGCCAGAAGGATATGAGTTGTTCGACCCACTGATTGATATTTTGCCGATTATCCCAGTTTTGTTTTTCCTGCTGGCCTTTGTCTGGCAGGCGGCGGTGGGCTTTAAGTAAAGCCCTGGTTATCTGGGATCGGTAATTCTCGGCTGCTCCAATGCTGTTGCTTGCCCCTCTTGCGCTGGCAGGGGGGCTTAATGGGCCTTCAAGGGGGCTAGAGATCGCGGTCAAGGACACCGGTAATCCAGAGCACTCCTGCTAAGCAGACGAAGTGGGCAAAAGTAACGTTGATATTGGCAGCTAGCAGTAGTACACCCGTTACCTGGTTGGCCTGGGTGCGGGAAAAAATGCGTGCCAACAGCTCGCCTACCTGGGCCTCCATGCCAATCAAAGCTAGGAAAGCGCCAATTAGGCTGATGTAGGTAACCAACTGCAATTGCTGGGGCAGATTCAATTGGCCCAGGGCATCAGCAGAAGCCGAACGGCGCTCTGCGTGCAGTAAGTAGCGCCAGTTAAAGAAGAGACCGGCCGCTAAGGTAAGCAGGGTAAGCAGAGTAAACCAGAAGGCAATAATGGCCCCCAGCGAGTCATCTCGATAGACGGTATTTTGGCCGATTAAAAAACCTAGCCACAGCAGCAGGGCTGTCGCTCCCAAAATGGCCTGAAACCAAAACCCAAAGCGGCGCGTCAAGCGCAAGCGAGACCGCATGCGCTCAACTGTTGCCCCTCCTAGCGGCGACCTGGGCTCGTTCATTCCTTTTAACTCCGCTCTCTAAGGCCAAACACCGATCTTCGCTTCCAGCCTACCCCCATCCTCTGTCCGCCGTCACATCTGCAGGGCTCCAAGGCTAGGGCTTGGGGCTGGGATCCTCACTTTGCAGACGCAGAATTTCCGCCTCGATGCGCTGTTTGAGCTCTTTTCCTTCCTCAGAGCGAATCCACAAGGTGATGCGGTTGTACTCCGACACGCTCATGCCATGGCGGGTGATGATCTCGGTGGCGGTGCGAATGAACTCCCGCCGGATTTGATCCTTGGTGGCTGGATCGTCGGTAACCCGAGAGCGCTGCTGGGCCTCCTGCCGGTGGGGCTCCATCTCTAGGACAATGCGGGCATACTTGGTAACCTGGTCATCGGTCAGAGCTAGGGAGGGGGCAGGGGTTTGGGCTAGAGCAAGGGAAACCCCCACCAGCGGGATCCAGGTACAAGCCCAGATCAAGCCCACCAGCCCTTTTTGAGCCACGCTTGACATCGAGAACGCCGTCCACTCTCTCCGACCTGCTGGATCAACCACTGCTACTGACTCCCCACCCAATTCCCCTGTTGCCGGTGTCTCTGGGACCTTCTCCTATGTAGCTTTTGCTTGCGCCCTGCTTCAAGCCACCCCGGCACCTACTCCCTTTGACCCAAAAGTGGCCTTGAGGTTCCTGCTCCAGCCTTGAACAGCCCAGAAAGGGTTGGCCTCTGGGATAATGGGGGTAGATTGCTGGTGGTTGCCTTTATGAACTTGGAACGTCGCCCGGTTTTCCCTTTCACGGCCATCGTTGGTCAGGAAGAAATGAAGCTGGCCCTGCTCCTCAATGTCATCGATCCCCGCATCGGCGGCGTGCTGATCATGGGGGATCGGGGCACGGGCAAATCCACCACCATCCGCGCCTTGGCCGATCTCCTGCCCCAGATTGAGGTCGTCAAGGGGGATCCCTTCAACAGCCACCCGCGGCAGCGGGACCTCATGAGTGATCAGGTGTGGGAGCGCCTGCAGGCGGGAGAAACCCTAGAAACCACCTGGATCCAGGTGCCGATGGTGGATCTGCCCTTGGGGGCCACGGAAGACCGGGTCTGCGGCACGCTGGATATCGAGCGAGCCCTCTCCCAGGGGGTGAAGGCCTTTGAGCCGGGGCTGTTGGCTAAGGCCAACCGGGGCATCCTCTACGTGGACGAGGTGAATCTCTTAGACGACCACCTGGTGGACGTGCTGCTGGATGCAGCGGCCTCTGGCTGGAACACAGTTGAGCGGGAAGGCATTTCCATTCGCCACCCGGCCCGCTTTGTGCTGGTGGGATCCGGCAACCCCGAGGAAGGGGAGCTGCGCCCCCAACTTTTGGATCGCTTCGGCATGTTTGTCCGCATCGAGACGGTGCGGGATCCGGCCCTGCGGGTACAGATTGTCGAAGAGCGCAGCCAGTTCGACGCCGATCCCCAGGCCTTCCTAGCCAAATACGCCGACGCCCAGCAGCGCCTGCGGCAGCGCCTTGAAAATGCCCAACACCTCTTGCCGCAGGTGGTGCTTGATCCTGAATTGCGCCTGAAGATTTCCGGGGTGTGTGCGGCGCTGGAAATAGACGGGCTGCGGGGAGATATCGTTACCAACCGGGCGGCCAAGGCTCTGGCAGCTCTGGAAGGGCGTACTGAAGTGACTGTTGCCGATATTCGCCGGGTCATCACCTTGTGTCTGCGCCACCGCCTGCGTAAGGATCCTCTGGAAACCATCGACTCCGGCTACAAGGTTGAGAAGGCCTTTAGCGAGGTGTTTCAGGTAAGCCTGGAAAGCGCCGCCTAGCTGAAACCACTCCCAGCCCCTCTCCCTGAGGGAGAGGGAAGTTAGGCAAACAGAGTTTCTAGTTTGTCGGCAATGGCGGCAACCCAGGCCCGCTCCTGGCGGCTAAAGCTGCGAGGGGTGTCGCTGCCCAAGAGGAGACATCCCTTTTGGCCAATGGGCTGGCAGAGAACTGCCTGGGAGCCGGGAGGCAACAGGCCTTCGAACTCGGCCCGGGCTGGGAAAAATCTCAGATCCCCCAAATAGACCGGCTGCCCCGTCTCCAATACCTGCTGCAGGGTGCCTTGGGGGCGGATGGCAGGCAACTGGCCAGGGTTAGCCAGAATCCCCCGCTGCAATAGGGTGCGCCCCCCCACCCAGATCACTACTGTGCGGGCAGCCGTGGTGCTAAGGAGGGTGTGGGAGGCCCAGGCCAGCTCCAGTTTTTCCCTCTCGGAAAGAGCCGGATCCCAGTCGCAGCCTGGACTTCCCTGCAGGGGGGCTGCTTGCGGAGGACGGGGCTGGATCTGCTGCCACAAAAGGCCAGTTAGGATCAAAATAGCGCTGAGGAGGATCCCCAAGGCATCGGAGCGAGCCTGGCTGGCCAGGAGCTCCGGTGTAAACGCCAGCCGGTTAATGACCAGAAGGGTGCTGCCCAAAAGGCCTGCTAGCAACGGCAGCCGCCTCAGCCAGCGGTTGGGATCTTGCCTCGATTTAACCCTCAAAGCAGGCAGGGGTATTTGAGCGCTAACTCCAGTCTAGAGCAACCCAAGGCATTAGAGGCGGCTCCAGATGCCAAGGCGCTCTTGGCGAGCTTTCTTTTCCAAGCCGCGGAAGTAGCTGTCATATTTGATGTTGGGACTGTAGGGGAGGATGCGGGCTAGGCCATTGCGTACGAGTAGAGCGTTCATCTGCTGGCCCTCCAGCCAGACGTAGGCCTCCACCGGGCCGGTGGCATCGACGTTGCGCAGCAGCTTATCCCCCTCCAGCTTGACCGTGCGGCGGAGGATGCGCTCGCGCATCAGCTCAATAGCTTGCTGGTAAAAGGGATCCTCCTCCGGGCTGAGGCCCTGGATCCCGGCCAAGCGGACCAGGCGCAGTTTTTGCTCCCCCTCGATTTGCACCACCAGCGTGTGGCCATTCACCACCCTCACCACCACTGCCGCGGGGTAGCGATCGAAATAGTGGTTGTCGAAGTAGAAGGGGGTATCAGGCACCACTCGCCGCTCCCCCAATCCGTGGCCAGGAAGGATGGGCAGGGCCAGGAGCCATCCCAACACCGCCGAGCCAAAAGCAATACGCCGGAACCTCATCTTCTCCCCCTAGGGATCCCCTTCTCCCCTAGGGCGTAATGGTAGCGGCAACTCCCTGGAAGACAACCCCTTGCAAGGGCTCCAAGGGCCAGTTTTGGAGATTATGAACGAGGGTTCTGGGCGAGCAACTCCCGATCCAAGGGCAGAGGGGCAACCGGCTGGGTGAGAGTAAACTGGCCGCTGACAATCCACTGTTTAAGGATCTCGGCAACTTGCATTGAGCGGCGCAGGCTGGCCAGGGGAGCAGTGCGCACCTTGCGGCCATTGAGGACAATGTAGCCAGATTTAAGCTGGGCATAGCTCACCAGGCCAAAGGTAGGCCGCACTCGCCGGGGGATAGAAAAGTCAATCACCGGCGCTACTAGTTCCTCATCCCGGATAGCAATGGGCTCCAGATCGCGGGGGGAAAGGATGGGGATGGGGATCCCCACCCCTAACATCAAGCTGGGGCCGTAGTTGCGGAAGTAGCAGCCCCGCACCCACTCGGCTTGCATCTGTTTGGCGTCGCCAATGAGGGCCAAGGTGGCTGCAGGGCCGATGGGGGTTTGGTTGGGCAGCCGTTTTTGCAGCGGGAAGTGTTGGGTGCCTTCCCAAGCTACATAGCCGATGCCCCCTCCTAGGAAGATGCGGCTGCCAATCCCCACCCGGCGCAAGAGGGGATCATTGAGCAGGGGGCAAAGCTCACCAGGATTGGAATAGACGGCATTGCCCAGGTTGGGTTCCAACAGGCCCAAATAGGTGTACAGGGGCCGATCGCCACCGTTGACGCCAACAATGAAGTTTTGGTAGGCGTTGCGGGGGTTGAACAGGTAGAACTGGTTGAGCTGATCCCGTGTCAGAGTGGTCTCGTAGTCGGCGCGGGGATAGCAGTCGGTTACCTGGCCGATGGCCCGCAGGTGCACCCGCTTGCCGGCCACCAGATCGGCGATGACGTGGCCGCCCCCATAGGGGTGCTCGGCTTGCTCACTGGGCTGGGCCGCCCCAATGTAGAGATCGACAGCCCCAAAGCCGGCATAGGCTGGCACCCCGTTTAACCAGGCCTGGCGAATCTTAATGGGCGGATCCGTATGGCCCAGGTTGAGGATTGCCCCCGACGACTCCATTGGCTCAAAGGTACCGGTGGTTACCACATCCACCTGCTCAAAGGCCTCCTCAAGGCTAAGGGTGGTCAGCTTGGCTTTCGCTTCCAGAGCCGTCCACACCCGCACCTGCCCTTGGACAATGCGCCGATTAATTTCCGCCAGCGTTCTCTCCATTGCCTCCCAAAAAATGGCGACCAATAGTCCGGGTAGACTCCTGCCAGCTGAGAAGCTAGGGTAGCTTGGACCCCTCAGTACCCCTTCAGGGCTAGGTTGGGCGTTTGCAAGGCGGCTTCTACTCGCTGCACCTGGGTTTTGAAGCTGCCATCCGGCTCCAGCCATATCTGTCGCAGGGCTGGAGGGATCACCTCCAGAGCAAACTGAGCGCTCTTGGGGAGAAATTGCACACAGGTGGAGGGGCAGGCAAAGTAATCAACCCCCTGGCGGCGGCAGTGCAGCTCTTGATGAATGTGGCCAAAGAGCACCAGGCGGATGTGGTCGA
>NZ_JANSIV010000117.1:0-700 GCF_047502705.1 Synechococcus sp. H70.1 | reverse complement strand
CTATCAAGCTCTAACCGACGCGCTGGTGGACAGTTGGCATCGCGGCTATCAGCGCACTGACGAGCTAAGGCTGCTGGTGGACGGTTACCTGCTGGCCTTGCGAACTGGCAAACAATTGGAGCCCTTTGAGATTTACCGCCTCGAAGATGAGGTCAACCGCTTCCTCTACGATCCGTCCAACTTCATGGATCCGGAACTGGAGCGGGAGACGGAGAGGATGCGGGGCTACTAACTTTGGGGATCCCTGCTGGCAATCCTTGCGACCGGTAGGCCGCAGCCTCAATTCCTAAGTTCTCTAGCCTTGGGGTCTTTCTCCCGTCCTTCGGGAGAGAAGCTGGGGGTAGGGCGGTTTTGAGAACAACTTGGGCCTGGTAGGCTGAGAGCAGTCGATTCCTCTCAGTTCTATGGCAGTTTGGGATACCCTGGCAACTTCCCGGCGTCCGGCTTTGCTGGGATCCGGCCTGGGCTTGGGAATAGCCCTGACCCTCTGGTACGGGGTGTTTGGCTACCACGTACTGCAGATGGGTATCTGGCTGCTAAGCATCCTGCTGGTGGGGCTGTATGTGGCCCAGTTTCCTCCGGCTCAGCTCCCTTGGGATCCGACGCGGCTGCGCTGGCGTCAGGAGCTGCTACACCTGGGGCTGCTGGCGCTGGTTTTTGCCCCCATCTACCTCTACGACCTGGCCAACATCCCTTTTCA
>NZ_JANSIV010000116.1:0-26612 GCF_047502705.1 Synechococcus sp. H70.1 | reverse complement strand
GCGCTCGCTGCGCTCCAACTGACGCCGGCGGCGGCGCTCCGCCATCAGCGGGTCTGTCCCGGCATAGGAAGGGATCCCACTGCTGCGAAACTGGGGCGGCTCATCCGGATCCAAGACCACCTTACCCCCAGCAGGTTGATGGAGGAGAGGGGGCATAGAGGGCCACAACTCGGCAGATCCCCACTCCACCTCCGGTTGCGCTGCCAAAGCAAGCAGATGGCGATTGAGAGGGTGCTCAGGGTGGGTGTCGAACAACAGCTGGAGTTGGGAGTGGCTGAACTGAAAATCCAGGCGAAACTGTTCCACCGAAAGGCTGCTCCGCCCCTTCTGCAGAGTCTCCTGGCCGAAGTAGAGCATCACCAAGAGAGGGTAGATGGGCAGGGGGCGATGGGGGGGGATGAGCATGGCCCACATCTGGTCCGTCCAGGGGGGAAGCAGGATCTCGGCCTGTTTGCCCTTGCCCACCACCTGCAGCATTTTGGGATGGCCGGGCTGCCAACCACAGGGGTGGTCGTCGAAGCCACAGGTCTGCCGCCCTTGATCCACACTTAAGGGGTAGCGCCCGTCATAGAGGCGAAAGGGACAGAGATCCCGGTCTGCTGCTAGAAAACGCTCGTCCTGCCACAAGTGGGCGGCCAGGGCATGGCAGCCAATGCCCTCCTGGCTGTTGCAGGCTTTGAGCCAGCGGCGTTCGGCCAGTTTCCCACCCACTTTGCTCGGCGCCAGAGGCCGGACAAGGCCATTTTCCCCTTGGTTAAACAGAGGCCACACCAGGGGCTCCCCCGTCTCTGGCAGGGTAGGCAAGAGAGGATGGGTTTTGGTGTAAAACGGGTCGCAAATGCGCTGAGCCACCTCCTCTAGGGGCAGGCCGTGGGAGGATCCCACTGGGGGCAGAAGGGATCCCGAGCCAGCCTGAGCGCGATGGTACTGGATAGCCAGAGCTACCTCCAACCCTATCGGACGCAGTTCCGGCGTCAACTGCCGGTAGCGCTGCAGCAGCCGCGAGGCTTGCACAAAAAGGTCGTAGCGCCGAACAGAAATTGCGTCAGCCATAGGGTTACTGGAAAAAATCCCCAAGGGTTGGGCAAAAGCCAGCTAGAACAGAAACCTCGCCTGTAGACAGGATTGAGGCTGAGTTTTGCTGAGATACAAATACCACCTGTGCCAAGCCCAGTAGCCGGAAGGCCCATTTCGCTTGGCACCAGGTCAGTTGTCAGTGTAGTAGAGAAACTCCGGCGCGGGAAGATAACTAGCAGTAAAGGCTAGCGTCGCAGCCACCAAGGAAAGGGAAAGGGACGCTCGGTTTCGGCGTCGCGGTCGTACTCGGTCGGGCGGCCTGTGTCTGGCTGGATCACCAAGCTGCCCACGTAGTCGGCCTCTCGATAGACGCGGTCAATCTGGCGGTGAATTTGGGCCATATCCTCGGCGGAGACCACGCCGTTGTCGGTGGCTTTGTAGAACTGGATGGTGACCCGAATGGGAAAGCGGGGATCCCGTTCGATGTTGAGGTTGTTGATCTCGGTGAAGGGGCCTTCCACCTCCCCGTGGCCGATGACGGCAGCTTCTAGATTGCTAGGGAAGCAGTCCCCTAGGCCTAGGGTCTCCGTCAAGTATCTGACCTGCTCAACTTTCCTTTGCTTTCAGCATTACCAGGTTCAGAGCTTCTTCGGGGACTTCCGCTGAGTCAGGATCCCTGGGGGTTGGCTCGGCAGCTTGCTGGGCTTGGAAATCGCTGAGGCGCTGCCCAGTAAGGCTGGCCCGTTCCCCGTTTTGGTTGAAGAAAAGGCGCTGGCCCCAGATCTCCCCCCATCCCTCCTCCGGGCGGTTCTCGATCACTGTAATGCTGGTGCCCTCGCGGGTGGCCAAGATCGCCAGCACGCCTGGGTTGCCCGGATAAGACTGATAGTTGAACAGCACCGGGTTGAATTGGGCGGATCCCCCGGCAGGGATGGGCAAAAAGGCGGCCTGGGCGCTCACCAGCACATGGCTATCCCGTGGGGCCAGCAGGGAGTTCCGGTTGCCGGCCCAAGAGCGGGGATTGTGCAAGTAGCGGCGCAGGTTCCCCAGCAGCTCCTGCAGCGACACCACGCGCACCAGCACCTTTAGGCGGTTGAGGGGCAGGTCGGCAGAGAGATCGGCAAAGTTGGGGTAGCGGATCACCGGCATCAGGCTCAGCTTGCGGCGACCCGTCAGGGGGTTGAGCTGCTGCACCTGGATGGTCATGTCGCTGATGTTGGGGCCGAGGGCGGATCCCTTATGCCGTCCCGTGTCCTCCCAGGTGAGCTCAACGATATCCAGCCCGTAGTGGGCTGCTAAGGATGCCCTGACCATAACCCGGTTACGGAGAGCCAGCACGGCAGTTTCGCTTTCGGCAATCCAATGCTTCTGCCGGGATCCCGGTTTGCGTGGGCTACGATAAAAGGCTGTAGCGCTCCTGCCGACTTTTTCGGATATGGCCAATATCCAACGGGATCCTGAAGTCAACTTGTCGGCTGCCTCGGCTCTTGCCCAAAACCCTCCACCGGCTGCCTCCCCCTTGCCTTTGTCCGTCATGTTTCGCCTAGGCCTATTTCAGATGGGCCTGGGGATGATGTCGCTGCTGACTCTGGGGGTGCTCAATCGAGTCATGATTGACCCGGAGCTCTTGGCCATCCCAGCCACAGTGGTAGGGGGATCCCTGGCCATGCACCAGTTGGTTTCCCCAGCCCGCGTCTGGTTTGGGCAGCTTTCCGATGCCAAGCCTTTGTTTGGGACGCACCGTAGCGGCTATGTGCGCTTGGGATCGGTGCTGTTTGCCCTGTGCATCTTCTTAGCGGTGCAGGTGGTGTGGGGGTTGGGGCAGAGCTTTGCCAGTAGCGGCTGGTCACTGGCTACCTACGGCTGGATTGCTCTGGCCGCTTTGATGTTTGCACTCTACGGGCTTTGTCTCAGCGCCTGCTCCACGCCTTTTGCAGCGCTGCTGGTGGATGTTTCCGATGAGCACAACCGCTCCCAGTTGGTGGGGATCGTCTGGTCGATGCTGATGGTGGGCATTGCCGGGGGGGCAATTGGCTCGGCAGTGCTGCTGCGCGGCCTAAATCCAGAGAATCTCCAGACGACGATCAACCGCCTTTTCATGGTTATTCCCGCCGTGGTGGTCCTGCTAGGGGTAATCGCCACCTGGGGGGTGGAAGAACGCTATTCCCGCTATGGATCCCGTTCCACCATGGCCGGGCGGGAGGACCAGATCACCCTAGGCACGGCCATTAAGGTGCTCACCGCCAGCCGCCAAACCCTGATCTTTTTTAGCTTTTTGGCCCTGATGACCATGGGCCTGTTCATCCAACAGCCGGTTCTGGAGCCCTATGGCGGCGAGGTGTTTGGCATGACCGTGGCCCAGAGCACCCAGCTCAACGCCTTCTGGAGCCTAGGCGTCTTGGTGGGGATTGTGGTGACTGGCTTTCTCATCGTTCCTAAGCTGGGCAAGCAGACAACTGCCCGCTTGGGCTGCCTGCTGGTGGCCCTTTCTTTTGGGCTGACCATTGCCGCAGGGTTTACAGGCAAGCCACAGCTGCTGCAGCTGTGTATGATCCTGTTTGGCTTAGCCTCTGGGATCACCACCAACGGGGCCATTAGCCTGATGTTGGACTTGACAGCGCCTGAGACCGCTGGCACTTTCATTGGGGCTTGGGGCCTGGCTCAGGCGATGTCGCAGGCACTCTCTACCCTCATCGGTGGGGCTTTGCTTGACCTGGGGCGGCTATTTTTCCCCACTTCCTCGGTCCTAGCCTATGCCACAGTCTTTGGAGTGGAGGCGGCGGTGATGTTGCTTGCAGTGTATTTGCTAGGACGGGTGAGCGTAGCGGAGTTCCGGGAGAAAACTAGCCGCACCCTAACCGAGGTGCTGGCGCTGGAGCTGGAAGGCTAACGCCGTTGGACCGGCTCGTAGTGGGGGCAGCCTTGGCAGGGCCCGCTGGGATTAACGGCGCAGCGCAGCAGCGGCGAATGGGCATTAAATCGACAGGAGGGATCTCCCAGAAGCTGGCCTATCTCGAGGGGTGAGCTCACTGGGCGAATGAGGGCGCGGATGCTGCACAGGTGGTATTTGCCCTGCCGCAATTGGTAGGAGTGGCGCTTTTCCAAAACCAGGTAGTGCTGCTCAGCAAGCTGAACGTAGGTACCTGGATGGGGACTGCTTTCCCAGGGGCATTCCTCCACCACCTCTCCCGAATCGGCATCGATCCACTGAATGGGCAAGGTTGGGTTGACAGAAGCCATAAGGTGCCACGACGGCCAGCCTGGAGAACAGCTTGGCAAGCCGGTTAGCTTGTACTACTAGCTCTACTCAGTGTAGAGGATTTTCTGGAGTGGGTGGACAACTGGGGTGAATACGTGACCAAGGAGGGATCCCGGCAGCATGGGCAGAGTGGTCATTATCGGGGCAGGGCTGGCCGGCTTAACCTGCGCCAAGGTGCTGAGCCAGGCGGGATGGAAGGATGTCCTAGTCCTGGAAAAAAGCGACGGCCCCGGCGGGCGGGTGCGCACCAACGAGGTGGAGGGCTTCCGTTTGGATCGCGGCTTTCAGGTGCTGTTTACGGCCTATCCCCAGGTGCGGCGGCATCTGGATCTGGGCAGACTTGCCCCCCGCCCCTACCGGCCGGGAGCCCTGCTGGCCCAACCCGGTCGCTGCTGGCTGTTGGGGGATCCCCTGCGGGATCCAGCCAGCATTGTCCCTTCCCTCTTCAACCCCTTGGCCAGCTTTGGCGACAAGCTCAAGGTGCTGCAGTTGCGGGCGCAGCTGGCACGGCGCACGCCGGAGCAGGTTTTCCAAGAAGGACTGGGGGGATCTGACTGCTCGGTGCGAGAGTTCCTGGAGGAGTACGGATTTTCCCAAAAGATCTGCCAGCACTTCTTCTACCCTTTTTTCCGCGGCATTCTCTTGGATCCCGATCTGGCTAGCAGCGCCCGCCTCTTTGCCTTTTACTTCAAGATGATGGCCGAGGGAGCCATCGTCACCCCGGCGCTGGGCATGGGAGAGATCGCCCGCCAACTGGCCAGTCACCTTGCTCCAGAGCAGATCCGCTACCAAACTCCGGTAGAGCGCATCCTAGTGGAAGAGGGAAAAGTGCGCGGGATCCGCACCGCCAAGGGCGAGGAGATCCCTGCTGAATGGGTGGTCTGTGCCACCGATGCCCCTCAAGCGCGGGCCTGGCAGGCCGAGCTCTGCCCTCAAGCTGCTGTGCCCATCCCCAGCCAGGGACGAGCAGTGACCTGCCTTTATTTCTGCGCCCCCTTTTCCCTGACCCGTGGCGCCTACTTGTACCTCAACGCCAGCGGCCAAGGCTGGATCAACCACTGGGTTCAGCTCACTCAGCTTAGCCCAGCACTGGCTCCTGCTGGCCAACACCTCTATTCGGTGACGGTGTTGGGGGATCCCCCTCTGGGCGACGAGGAGCTGGCCCAAGCCTGCCGGGCCGAGCTGCAGGCCTACTTTCCCAAAGCCCCCTTGGAACGATTGCGCCTGCTGCGGGTGTATCGGATCCCTTTTGCCCAGTTTGTCCAGCCAGCCGGTTTTCAGCAGCACCTGGTTCCCACCGGCAGTGGCCTGTCGGGCCTTCTCTGGGCTGGAGAATACACCCACCAGAGCAGCATCGAGGGATCCCTGCGGAGCGGCGAACAAGCGGCGGCTTGGATTTTACAAAAATCTTCTGTATAGCAAGACCCAGACTTTGACTTTCTTAATCCCCTTCTCAGCCCAAAAAGGGGGATGGTGTGGTATGTAGAGGGTGTCTACCCCAGGGATCCCTCTGCCATGCAAAGCGCTACTCTTAACCCGTTTTCCCTTCTGCAGCGCTCGTTTGAAGTTGTAGGCCCCATCTATGGGCTGCTGGTGATTCTGGCCTCTCCTGGCTTTATCATTCCGGTCGTCGCAGGGCTGATCCCCCGTTTTGGGGGGATCCTCAATTTGGCATACATCCTAATTGTTGCTCCCATCCTGGCTGGCGCAGCCTTTTGGCTGGTGGATCAGCACCTGAAGCGGCAAGCTCCCCTGCTGGGCAACAGCCTCGACCGGGCCCTTGCGAAGGCAGTGCCTCTGGTTTTCGGCAGCATCTTAGCAGAACTCCTCTCTTTCCTTGCCTCCCTCCTTTTGATCCTTCCTGGCATTTACGTGGGAGTCAGGCTGGTTTTTACCCCTTGTGCCATTGCCTTGGAAAATCGAGGAGCTACAGAAGGGCTGCGCTACAGTTGGAACCTTGTCAAGGGCCGCTGGTGGGGCGTGTTTTGGGCTCTTCTTGTGGTTTCAGGTTTGATTTTGGCTGTTGTCTTTTTTGTTGTTTTTGCAGGAGTCTTAGGTTCGATCCTCGGCTTTGATGGGACTGTGCTTGGGTTGGTGCTTTGGGTGGTCGGGGGGGTAGCAGTTACGCCACTTGCCTGGACCTATATCGTGCTCCTGTTCCGATCCCTGCAGCACTTGAAGGGTCAAGCGGCCTAGCTTCCGCATGCCAGCTCAAAGGGTGGACATTCAATCCGCCATTTAGCGGAGCCCATAGCAGAAGCTCTTGCTGAAAATAGACAAAGACTTCCCTCGAGAGCTTCTCTGCTATGAGTGAAGCTAGGACAACCGCCATCCAGCGGATTATCCAAGCAGCTATGGTGACTGGTCTGCTTACAGCTGCCCAGGAGCACGAGCTAAATGTGAGGCTATTTCAAGATGGGTGTTCTGAAGCGGATTTCTTCTTGCTGCGTCGCTTGCACGCCTGCTTGCGCCAGGGATCTATCCGTCAAGTGCCAGGCTTGCCCAACCCCGCAGCTAGAGGTGGCTTTGGCACCTCTCTACGTCTAGTGACAGACAGAGCCAAGAAGGCCCAGCCCCAACCTCTGAGGCTAGTGGGCAATCCTAGGGTTAGCTAGTAGCTGCGCTAGGGTCGGGATCCGGGCGATAATAACTCCAGCAATGTGCCCTAGGGGGATGCTCTGCAATGGAAGCTTTTTTCGAGTTCCTCTGGTCTGCTTCGGCGGTTTTGCTGGTGATCCTGGTGTTGTTGCATAGCCCCAAGGGAGATGGCCTGTCGAGTATTAGCGGGCAAGCCCAGTTATTTGCCAGCCCTAAGAGCGCTGAGCAAAACCTAAACCGCATCACCTGGACGGTGGCTACCCTTTTTCTCTCCGTCAGTGTGGTGTTGGGAGCGGGCTGGCTCTCCACAGGCGCAGGGCAATAGCGTAGCGTGGCAGTCATCTACTTGCATGGCTTCGGCTCTGGGCCGCAATCGGCTAAGGCTGCCTTTTTCCGCCAGCGGCTGCAGCAGCTAGGGATCCCTCTGCAGGTGCCAGATCTCAACCAGGGCAATTTTACCCAGCTCACTCTCTCTCGTCAGATCCAGCAAGTTTCTGAGCAGCTGGCTGCCATGGGGCATCCTCCCGTTACCCTGATTGGCTCTAGCCTAGGCGGTGTAGTGGCTGCCTGGGTGGCTGAGCAGCAGCCTTGCGTGGAACGGCTGGTGTTACTGGCGCCGGCTTTTGGCTTTTTGGAACATTGGCTGCCGCGACTAGGGGCTGGGGCCGCGGAAGCTTGGCAACGCAGCGGGCAAATGCTGGTTTTTCACTACGGAGAAGGGCGGCTGCTGCCCTTGGACTATAGCTTTGTTACTGACGCCCAGCGCTACCCTGACGCTGCTTTGCGCCGGCCTGTGCCCACTTTGATTGTGCACGGGATCCACGACGAAGTCATCCCCATTCGCTCCAGCCGCGACTACGTTGCCCATCGCCCCTGGGCGCAACTGGTAGCCGTGGAGAGTGACCACGCCCTCACCAATGTGTTGGAGACCCTCTGGGAGGTGGTTAGCCGCTTCTGTGGCTGGCAGCAGCCTTCCTTGGAGGCAGGGACCTAGGAGATGGCAGTGCGACCTCTTGCCGGCCTTTTCTTGGATATGGACGGGGTAATTGTGGATTCGGAGCCAATCCATGCCCGCGCTGGGGCTATTGCCCTGGAGCGCTGCCAACTGTTTCTGGATCTGGCCCCCGTCTCCCTGCAGTTTAAAGGGCGCACTGACCGCGACATGTTTGAGTATCTCGTGGAACACCTGACGGACACCCCGCCTGCGGAACGGCCCCTGCTGGTGGAACGCCTAATTACAGAGAAGGCCAAGGCCTTTAGCGAGCTGCTAGCAGAAGTGCCTTTGCTGCCAGGAGTGGTGGAGTTCTTGGAGCTCAGCCGCCGTTGCTTTTCGGCCCTTGCCCTCACTACCTCTGCTACCCGTCGGGATCAGGAGCAGATTTTCCAACGCTTTGACCTGGACCGCTGGTTTGACGCCGTGATTACTGCGGAAGATATCCAGCGAGCCAAGCCCGACCCCGAGCCTTATTTGAAAACAGCTGCCAAAGTGGGCTTGGATCCCAGCGTGTGTTTGGTGGTTGAAGACTCTGCCCACGGGATCCGCGCTGCCAAGGGGGCGGGCTGCCTTGCTGTTGGCCTCACCACTGCCTTTACCCCAGCGGAGCTGCGCCAGGCAGGAGCCGATGCCGTGGTGGACAGCTTTGCCGAGTTGGTAGAATTTCTGGGTCTGGAGAGGTAACTCTGCCCCGCTCGCCGGCAAGAGCAGGGAGGAAGAGGGAACCTGCCTAGCCCCACGGCAGAGGCAGCGCTGAGGGAGATTGCCTGCTAGGCCACCCACCTGACCCTGGGTGTCCCTGGGGCCTGGGAGGGCCGGAACAGCTTTAGCTCATCACCATGCCCCCGTCAATGGCAAAGACTTGCCCCGTGATGTAGGCCGCCGCTGGGTCAGCCGCCAAAAAGCGCACCAGCCCCGCTACTTCGGCTGGGGATCCCAGTCGTCCCAGGGGGATCTGGGCCAGAATGGGGCCGGGATCCAGCTTTTCTGTCATCTGGGTGGTGATAAAGCCAGGGGCAACGGCATTGACGGTGATGTTGCGGCTGGCCAGCTCGCGGGCTGCTGTCTTGGTTAGACCAATTACCCCTGCTTTAGCAGCGCTGTAGTTAGCCTGGCCAGCGTTGCCCACCAAGCCCACCACCGAGGTGATGTTGATGATGCGTCCCTGCCGCTGCTTGACCATGATCTTGGCGGCTGCCTTCAGGCAGAGGAAGACCCCCGTGAGGTTGAGATCCAGCACCGCCTGCCAGTCTTCCGGCTTTAGGCGCAGCAAGAGGGCATCGCGGGTGATACCGGCATTGTTTACCAGCACGTCCACCCGGCCCCAGCGCTCCATCACCTGTTCAAAGAGCTGCTCCACTTCTACGGCCTGGGAGACATCGGCGGCCACGGCCATTCCTTCCCCCCCCAGGGCGGCAATCTCCTGCACCAGCGCCTCGGCCTCGGCAGCGGAGTGGGCGTAGTTGACAACCACCTTAGCGCCAATGGCCCCCAAATGAAGGGCAATGGCCCGGCCAATGCCGCGGCTGGCTCCAGTAACTACGGCCACCTGGTTGTGGAGCGAGGGCAAGGGGAGAAGTTCAGACATAGGCGGCAGCTTCCTTGCAAGGGCGACAGCCGCAATAGTATAGGATGCTTTGGCTTCCTTGGGGATCTTGCCATCCCGGGCTAGGCAAAGGCAGGCCTTCCCAGGGGGGAAAGTTGCTCAGCCAAAAGGAGGCTGCCCCGCTTGGGGAAAGAGCCAGATTTTAGGATAGAGAGTTGGCTTGTATGAGAGAAACTATCCATGCAAGTGGAGTTTCGGGAGTGCGATCCAGGCAACCTCTGGATTTGGTTTGAGTTTGCCGAGCCCCCCGTGCCAGCGGAGCTGGAGTATCTTCGGGAAGTGTTGGAATCGTGGTACGTGCTGGGCAAGCTGGGAGGATTTAACGCCGAACGCCTGGTGGTCCAGGAGGCTGAGACGGATCTCAGCTATCTGGAGTATCCCAGTGACTTGGCTCCGGTGACCTCGCTAATGCACAACATGGGATCCCTTGAGGAGAAGGGCAAGTGGGCCCGCTGCTGGTTTGACCTAGGCACTGCCGATGCCATGGCGCTGGACGTGTTGATCAATGCCCTGCGCACCCTCAGCTTGGAATACATTGGTCTCACCCGCGTCATCATCGGTGGGCAAAACGAGGATTGGCCAGTGCCGGATCCCGAGGAAACTGATGTTTACGATCTCAGCAGCTACCTCCGGGATCACTGGGGGGAAAAAGGAGATCTAGAGTAGCCCTACTCCAGGTAGCCCAGTTCCTGCATCCGCCGCAGCAAGTCCGCATCGCTTTCCTTGTCCACTTTGCGGGGGGCCAAGCTGGGGCGGCGCGATTCAGCCCACTCCAGCCACCGCCTTAGCCCTTGTTGCAGGCGAACCAGCCAAGCTTGGGGAGAAAGGGATCCCACCTCCGGAGCCCCAGGCTCGGCCAAGAGCAGATCCCGCTGCTCCCCCGGATCCTGCTCTAGGTTGTAGAGGCTAGCGTCCTCCCCCGTTTGGATGAGCTTAATCACTCCCTCATAGAGAGCGCGGCGGGTGGCGTAACAGGCGCGGGCCTGCAAGAGGCTGTCGTTGCGGCTTGCCATGGCCCGGAGGAGAATCTGCGGTGGGAAAGCCTCGCTAAGCACCACTCCTTGCTCAGGATCCTCTCCCGCTAGAGTACGGCTGAGGCTAAGGCGGGCAATCTCGCGGCGGAGCCGGAGGCTAGCCCAAGGGGTGCCGTCAGCTAGGGAGAGGCTGGGGCGGAAGCCGGCAGCTTCCAAGAGGGTATGGAAGAGGCGGCGGGTGGAAACAGGGGTGGCCACCCGCTTTCCTGAGGGAAAGTAGCCGGGGTAGTGCAGGATCAGGGGCACGCGGATGAGCTCTTCGTAGACCACAAAGGCGTGGCCGACGAAATCGTGCTCCCCTAGGCCCTCGCCGTGGTCGGCAACGATGGCTAGCAGAGTGTTCTGCTCCAGGCCGGTTTGGCGCAGGGTGGCGAAGACAGATCCCAGCAGGTAATCCTGGTAGGCTACTTCGGCATCGTAGATGTCCCGCAGCACCCGCGCCTGCAGGGGAGAAAGCGGCTGCGGCAGGGGTGCCATCCAGCGGTAGGGCTCAGCGTTGTACTGGCGCAGGAAATCCCGCGCCTCCCGGTTGCTCTTGAAGTAGGGAGCGTATTTCTGCACAAAAGGCTCTGGCGGCCAGTAGGGCAGGTGGGTCTCCATGAGGTTGACAAAGCAAAAAAAGGGGGGCGCCCCCGCCGGCCGGCGGGCCATTTGCTGTAAGTAGCGATTGAGGTCGGCAATGGAGGCGGCAGTGTTGCCCTTGAAGTTCATCAGGCGGGTCCAGAGGGAGGCAAACCAGGGGTGCAGCGCCAACTGAAACAGGGTGTCGGAGCGAGCAAAGGCATTTTGCACGGGGTAGGAGAGGCGGCGCCAAAACTGGGTGTAGGCGGCCAGCCAGTGGTTGAGGGGAGCGGGCAGAGGGTTGCCCTCGGGGGGGCGGGTGGGTAGAGCCCCGCCGTAGTTGTAGAAGGTGTCAAAGCCGCGCCGCAGGCCGTTTTTCAGGATCCCCACTAGGGGGTTGTTGCAAAAGCCCACGGTGGTGTAGCCAACCCGCTTCAGCAGCTCCGCCAAGGTGGGTAGAGCAGGACTTAGCTCTAGGTCTGCCTGAACGATCTGGTGGGTGCTGGGGTACTCTCCTGTAAACAGGGAGGCGTGGGAGGGGATCGTCCACTGGGCAGGGGCAATGGCCCGCTCGAAGAGGGTGGATTCTGCAGCCAGCCGATCCAGGTTGGGGCTAGTGGGCACTTGGCGAGCCCGCTCTTCCTCCGACCAGTAGCAAGAGAGACGATCCGCCCGCTGGGTATCGAGGACAATCAGCAGGATGTTAGGACGCTCCCCCACAGGGATCTCTGCCATTTCTGGAAACCTCACCGCAACCCACCCCAGAGGGTTCTTCTATCTATCCTGACATGCTCCCGCCTGCCTTTTGGCCCTCAGGGCAGGGTGAGATGGGTTTGGCTGTTGCCTTGCATCCGGACAGTGCTGGTCTGCCAGTCCAGGAAGCCCCTGTCGCCACTCACGGTAAAAGCCTGGCCAGGCTGGCGGTAGCGCACCTTGCCCAGAGCTTGCAGTTGGGTGGAGCCGACGCGCCAACGGATCTCCTGGGCCTGGAGGAACCCCTCCCCGCTAGTGCGGGCAATTCTGGCTTTCCCATTGCCCCGCAGGCGCAACTCAGTTAGAGGCAGGGGAGCCCACAATTCCTCGCCGCTAAGGCGCACGCCTTGCTGGGGGGCATATACCTCTACGGCTCCCAGGGCCCGCACTTCCTTCCTGCCAAATTGCCACCAGAAACGGCTAGCAGCCAGCTCCAGCTTTGGATCCTGATATTCTGCCCGTACAGGTTGAGTGGGATCCCGGTTTTCCAACTGCATCTGCGCTTGGCCAAAGTCGATGCGCAAGCAATCCCCCCACAGGGATCCCTGGCCGTCCAGCAGCTCCACCTGCACCTGACCCTCAGCTTCGAGGAGGCGCTGTTCTGGCAGCCATTGCAGCCGCTCTGCCTGCAGGCGCAGGTTATCCCGCTCGGATTCCACCTCGACTTGTCCCCTCAATTCCAAGCGCCGTTGGCTGGGGTAGGCGGATCCCTGCTGGGCCCGGACGCGAATAGCGCGGTCATCTTCGTCAAAAAACTCTCCCTCGATAGCCTGCAAATGGGCGGATCCCAACTGCACGGGGGTGCCCTCGGGCGAGGGAGGCTCGTATTTGGCTAGGCGTGCCCGCAAGCGCCACAGCAAGCCACCGTCAGGCTGGGCCTGGGTGAGGGTGATGTCTTCGTAAATCAACTGGGGGGTGGAGATAGGCTGGCGCGGGGCCTCGGGATCCCTCTCCGGCCCGCCACAGGCAGCGCTCAGCAGGGCCAAAACCACTAGCCACCCTAGGATCTGGGAAGAGGGGGGCTGCATGGATCTCTCTTATGGGCTTTCTCCTACCCTAGCTCTACCCTGCCGCATCCCGCTGGCGGCAAACCCGTGGCATCATCAGGGCAAGGTATGGCAGGTACAGGTGTGGAGCAACTGTTGCAACTGTTCGTTTACGGCCTTGTCCTAGGCAGCATCTACGCCCTAGGGGCCATTGGGGTGTCGCTGACGTTTGGCATTTTGCGCTTTGCCAACTTTGCCCACGGGGATCTGATGACCTTGGGGGCCTATTTTGCCCTAACCTTTGTTGGCTGGGGCTGGCCTTTGGGGATCAGTTGGATCCCGGCCGCCTTGGCCACGGTGCTGTGCGCGGTGGGGATCGACCAATTGGTCTATCGCCGCCTACGCCGGGAGGCCCCCGTTATTTTGCTAATCTCCTCCTTTGGCACCGCCCTGATTTTGCGCAGTCTGGTGCAGATTCTCTGGGGACCCAACAACCAGGTGTATCGCCGGGGTATCCAAGTCCCCTGGGAGCTGGGTGGGCTGCGCATTAAGCCGGACTGGCTGGTGATTTTAGTGGGAACGGCGCTGCTGGTGGTGGCCCTGCACTTGTTTTTGCAGCACACGCGGGTGGGCAAGGCAATGCGGGCCATGGCCGACAATTTTGACTTGGCCAAGGTAACTGGCATCGATACGGAGCAGACTATTCTCTGGACCTGGGCCATCGGGGGGGCTTTGGCCTGTTTGGCAGGCATCTTTCTCGGCCTCGACACCCGGCTCCACCCCACGATGGGCTGGCGACTGTTATTGCCCGTTTTTGCCGCAGCCATCCTCGGCGGCATTGGTCGCCCCTACGGCGCCATTGCGGGAGGGTTAGTGATTGGCTTGGCGGAGGAGTTCTCTACCTTGGTCATTAGCCCCGCCTACAAGACAGGGGTGGCCTTCGCCATCCTGGTCCTGCTGCTGATCTTCCGGCCTACTGGGCTCTTGGGAGGGCGAGCCTGATGCTAAGCTATGCCATTTTCTTCTTGATCCTGGTCGGGATCTACGGCGTACTGGTGCTGGGCCTCAACATCCAGTGGGGCTACGCTGGCATGTTCAACATTGGCGTGGGGGCCTTTTTTGCCGTGGGGGCCTACGCCAGCGCTATTGTCACGACACCACCGACCCCTGAACACCTGGGGGGCTTCGCGCTCCCCTTTTGGGTGGGCTTTGCGGTAGCAGCGGTGGTGGCGGGAGCAATTGCTTTTTTGATTGGCTTGATTACCCTGAAGCTGCGCTCTGACTACCTGGCGATTGCCACCATTGGCATTGCCGAGATTATTGGCCAAATCTTGAAAAACGAGGGCTGGCTAACCAACGGCGTACGCGGTATTACCCGCATCCCCCGGCCCTTTCGCGGTTGGATCCCGGGGCAGGATACGCTGCTGTACCTAGGCTTGGTGCTCTTGGTGGTGGCAGGCGTCTACTGGTTAAGCGAACGGGCCTATCGCTCCCCTTGGGGACGGGTGCTGCGGGCTATCCGCGAGGACGAGCCAGCAGCCCTGGCTGCCGGCAAAGATGTCCTCCAGTTTCGCCTGCAGGCGTTTGTCCTGGGATCCATGCTCATGGGGTTGGCGGGGGCGCTCTATGCCCACTTTGTCAACTTCATCAGCCCGGAAGCCTTTCAGCCGGAGTTTGCTACCTTCATTGTCTGGGTGATGTTGATTGCCGGGGGCAGCGGCAACAACCGCGGCGCTCTGCTGGGGGCGCTGGCTATTTGGGGAGTGTGGTCGGCCAGTGAGCTGTTCACCAATCGCCTGCCGCCCCAGTGGGCTACGCGGGCCGGCCCCTTGCGCATTCTGCTCATCGGGATCCTGCTCCAGGTGATTCTTCTTACCCGCCCTCAGGGGCTGTTGCCAGAGCGCCCGCCCAAGCCTGTTTTGAACCCTTCTGCTTCCTCCAAGCAGAACCCAGCAGGATAGGATTGGGTCGGCTCCAGCCGTTGTTGACGCTTTGAGGCAACCCAGATCTCTGCCAGCATGACTCCGCGCTCCAAGGAAACGGACTCCTCCCTGTCGCCCCGCCACCCCGATGGGATAGGGTGCCCCCCAGCTGCGCCCATCAAAGAGGGCTATGCCCTGCCTGAGCATTACTTTAACCGCGAGCTCAGTTGGATTGAGTTCAACGCCCGGGTGTTACACGAGGCCCTGGACGAGCGCACCCCTCTCTTGGAGCGGCTGAAGTTTCTGGCTATCTTCGAGAGCAATCTGGACGAATTCTTTATGGTGCGGGTAGCGGTGATCCGCCGTCAGTTGGAAACAGGCGTGCTGCTACCAACCCCCGATGGCCTCACGCCCCAGCAGCAATTGCGCCAGATTTCTGAGCACCTGCGCCCCCTGCTTCACAAGCTGCACGAGTGCTTTCGACAAGAGTTAGTGCCCAAGCTGGCAGAGCAAGGCATTCACATCCGCAACTTCAGCGACCTGTCGGAGTCAGAGCGGCAGGAACTGCGGGAGTATTTTGATCGCCGCCTGTTTCCCGTGCTCACCCCCCTGGCGGTGGATCCAGGTCATCCTTTCCCCTATATCTCCAACCTCAGCCTTAACCTGGCGGTGGTGGTGCGGGATCCAGAAACGGGCAAGGAGCATTTTGCCCGCGTCAAAGTGCCCAACACCCTGCCCCGCTTTGTGCCCCTGCGGGATGGGGTAAGCTTTGTCCCCCTGGAGCAGGTGATTGCCCACCATCTGGAAGCGCTGTTTGTGGGCATGGAGGTGCTGGAGTACCATCCCTTCCGCATCACCCGCGACGCCGATCTGGAAATCCAAGAGGACGAGGCCGACGATCTGCTCGCGGCCATTCAGGAAGAGCTGCGCAAGCGCCGCTTTGGCTCGGTGGTGCGCATGGAGATTGCCAAGTCGATGCCCCCTGCCATTCGCCAGCGGCTGTGTGAGGAGCTCCATTTGGATGCTGACTTGGTGTACGAAGTGGATGGCCTTCTCAACCTGGGCGGGCTAATGGCGTTTCTTGACCTAGACCGGCCCGACTTGAAGGATCCGCCCTGGCGACCCGTCACGCCCCCTCGCTTACACACCACTTCGGTGAGGGAGGAGCCGGTGGATATTTTCGCGGTCATCCGGGAAGGGGATCTGCTGGTGCACCACCCCTACGAGTCTTTTACCGCCAGTGTCGGACGATTTTTGGAGGAAGCGGCCAACGATCCCCAAGTGCTCACCATCAAGCAAACCCTCTACCGCACTTCCGGTGACTCCTCGGTGGTGGGATCCCTCATCCAGGCTGCCGAAAACGGCAAGCAGGTAGCCGCTTTGGTGGAACTCAAAGCCCGTTTCGAGGAGGAAAACAACATCCTCTGGGCCAAGAAGCTGGAGAAAGCCGGGGTCCATGTGGCCTATGGCCTACCAGGGCTGAAGATCCACTGCAAGCTGGCCTTGGTGGTGCGGGAAGAGGAGGGAGCCCTGCGCCGCTACGTCCACATTGGCACCGGCAACTACAACCCCAAAACTGCGCGTATCTACACCGACCTAGGCCTATTTACCTGCGATGAGACTCTCTGCAACGATGTTACCGAGTTGTTTAATGTGCTAACCGGCTACTCGCGGCAGCGGCACTTCCGCAAGCTCCTGGTAGCTCCCCGCACTCTGCGCCAGGGAATGGAAGCCCTCATTCGCCGCGAAATGCAGCACGCTCAGGCGGGGGGCCAAGGGCGGATCATTGTCAAGATTAACTCCCTCACCGACCCGGAAATGATCCGGCTGCTCTACGAGGCTAGCCAGGCAGGGGTGGAGATCGATCTCATTGTGCGCGGCATGTGCTGCCTGAGGCCCGGGATCCAGGGTTTAAGCGAGCGCATCCGCGTCATCAGCATCATCGGGCGCTTTTTGGAGCACTCCCGCATTTTTTACTTCTACAACAATGGCCAGGAAGAATACTTCATTGGCAGCGCCGACTACATGACCCGCAACCTGGATCGCCGCGTCGAAGTGGTCGCCCCCGTGGAGGATCCGGTGTTGAAGCAGGAGCTAAAGGTAATCTTGGACATCTGCCTAAGGGACAACCGGCAGGCGTGGGAGCTGCGTCCCGATGGCACCTATGTGCAGCGACAGCCCAAGCCAGGCGAGCCTGTGCGCGCTACCCATCAATGCCTGATGGAGCGGGCTGCCCGTCGCGCTTAGCTGCAGCGCTCTGTGCCGAGCCCTGGCCTCTCTCCCAAAGGAGGGGCAAGTTCCAGGGCAGCTCAGGAGCGAGGCGGCTGAGCGGCTTCGCTCTCCGCTTGTAAGGAAGACTGCAAGCTCTCCAGCTTCTCTCGGCTGCTGCGGTTTAGCCACGCTTCAATTGCCTTCACCAAAAGCTGATCCCCTGAAAACCAGCCGCCGCCATTTACCGCAAAGGCCAAGAAGATGGCTGCATAAATGGCCGATAGCTCCAGGTAGGGAATGCTGAAGCCGGCTACTTTGATGTGGTGAAACATGGCCACCGCCATTGTGGCCACCAAGCTCAAGGCAGCAGGCCGCGTGAACAAGCCCAAGGCCACCAGAGGGGCTGCAATTAGCTCAGTGTAGGCGGCTACATAGGAGAAAAAGATTGGGAAGGGCAAACCAATGACTTCTACGTAAGCTGTTGCAAATCCTTCGATGTCCGCCAGCTTGTCAAGGCCGTTGTGGATCATGAATAGCCCTGCCACCACCCGCAGGACCGTCCAGCCCAACTGGGACCACCGCTGGGCAACGCTGTCCTGACGTAGGAGGGAAGCTAGCAGCAGGGGAAGCCGCTGGAGAAGTGTCATAGAGGAAACCTGCTCTGGGAGGGTTCGTTAATCATTGTAACGATTCTGAATTGTCTGTAACAAGAGGAGGCCTTTACAGGGGCGGCCCTCTGGCTAGGAGCGGGGATCCCTCCCCCCCTCTAGAGCAGTTCTCGGGTAGGTGCCAGCGGGATCTTTCTGGCAGCTGCAGGCGAGCCCTTTTGAAAAGCTCCCTCACCGCAGCTCCCTGCGGCTGCAGGATACCTCAGGGGCCAGGTTGAGGCCAAAGTAGCTGCTGCCGGAAGCTCCTCCGCTCAGGGCTTCTCAAGCGCTTTTGACTTCGGGAGCGGCCTCTGTTCTGGAATGCTCTACCGTCCTAGACGGGAGTGGAGCTGCGGCTCAGATTTTTCAGTAAGCGAACAGGACGGCTCCAGGTGCAAATTGAGATCCGACTCTTCTAGCAGCAGGGGCACTCGTTCAGCTACCTCTAGGCCAAACCCTTTCAAGCCACTGATGTGGCGGGAGGTGTTGCTGATGAGACGCATCTTCCGCACCCCCACATCCCGCAGAATCTGGGCGCCGATGCCGTAATCGCGCAGATCCATCGCTGCTGGCGGCGCAGTTTCGGCTAGCCCTAGATCTTGACGGGCATACAACTGAATTTGCTCGATGAGGCTAAGCTCTGGTCGGCGCAGGTACACCAGCACTCCCTTGCCCTGGTGGTTAATCATTTTCAGGGCAGCAGTTAGTTGACGACGACAATCGCAGCGCAGGGATCCCAGCGCATCCCCCAGGGGGCACTCTGCCTGCACGCGCACCAGAACGGGCTCAGCGGCAAATTGGGCTGGATCCCCTTTCACCAACGCCAGGTGTTCTACCTGGTTGAGGGTGTCGCGGTAGCCGTAGACTTGAAACTGGCCGAACTCCGTGGGCAGGGTGGCGGTAGCCCCCCGCTGGACCAACCGCTCCGTGCGCAGGCGGTACTCAATGAGATGGGCAATGGTGATGATTTTGAGACGGTGCTTGCGGGCAAACTCAACCAACTGGGGCAAGCGAGCCATGGAGCCATCGGGGTTTTGGATCTCGCAGAGCACTCCCGCTGGGTAAAGCCCTGCCAACAGGGCCAAATCCACGGCTGCCTCGGTGTGCCCAGCTCGCTTGAGCACCCCACCCTCCCGCGCCCGCAACGGAAAGACATGCCCCGGTCGGCGCAGGTCTTCCGGTCGCGTACGGGGATGGATGGCTGCCTGGATGGTCCGAGCGCGATCGGCAGCGGAGATGCCCGTAGAAACCCCTAACTCTGGCCCAGCATCGATGCTGACCGTAAAGGCAGTCTGCTGACTGTCGGTGCTTTGCCCCACCATCAGCGGGATCTTCAGCTCGTCAAGGCGGGATCCCTGCATGGCCAGGCAAATGAGGCCCCGCCCATGGGTGGCCATGAAGTTGATGACCTCTGGCGTGGCAAACTGAGCCGCACAGATGAGATCCCCTTCGTTTTCCCGATTTTCGTCATCGACCACGATGACCATGCGGCCCCCTCTAAGGTCTTCCAGGGCCTCGGGAATGGAGTGGAAGAGGGTCTCTGTCTCTGCTGGTAGAGTGGTGCTCATGGAAGAAGCTACCCCAGGCCGACGCCTTCAGGACTTCTAGGACCTAGTACTTTGGAATAGAGGGATCGTAGGCTGCAGCCCAGGCGAGGATACCACCGCGCAGGTTTTTCCCCTCGATCCCGGCCGCCTTGAGGATCTTCAAGGCTTTGGCCGAGCGCGCCCCGCTCTTACAGTGGACAATGAGCTCTGAGCCGTTCAGGAGCCGACGCACCTGCTCCACCCCATCGCCGTTTTCAATCTGGGGCAAAGGGATCAGGTGGGCGCCTGGAATCCGGCCAATCTCCCACTCGCTGGGATTGCGCACATCTACCAGCACAAAATCCTTACCGGCGTCCATCCAGGCTTTCAGCTCGTCCACCGTAATCTCGGGGATCTCCGTCTGTTCTGCAGCCCGCGCCTGCGGGATGCCGCAGAACTGCTCGTAGTCTATAAGCTGGGTGATGGGCGGGGTGGCAGGATTCTTGCGCAGCTTTAGCTCGCGGAAGGTCATCTTGAGGGCATCGTAAAGAAGGAGCCGCCCACTGAGCGTTGTGCCGATACCCAGCAGGATTTTCACAGTCTCAGTGGCCTGGATGAGGCCAATGATGCCAGGTAGGATCCCCAACACTCCCCCTTCCGCACAGGAGGGCACCAAACCTGGTGGGGGGGGTTCGGGGTAGAGGTCGCGGTAGTTGGGACCGCCCTCATAATTGAAAACGGTTGCCTGCCCCTCGAAACGGAAGATAGAGCCGTAGACGTTGGGCTTGCCCGTCAAAACGCAAGCGTCGTTAACCAGGTAGCGGGTGGGAAAGTTATCGGTGCCGTCGACAATCACGTCGTATTCAGCAAACAGCTCTAGGGCATTGTCAGCCTTCAGGGCGGTGTTGTAAACGTCCACCTGGCAGTAGGGGTTGATCTCCAGGATACGGTTTTTGGCCGATTCCACCTTGGGCTTGCCCACCCAGGAGGTGCCATGGATCACCTGCCGCTGCAGGTTGGACACATCCACGACATCAAAGTCAACAATGCCAATCCGCCCCACGCCGGCTGCAGCCAAGTAGAGCAACAGGGGCGAGCCAAGACCCCCTGTGCCAATGCACAACACCTTGCCCGCCTTTAGCCGCTTCTGTCCTTCTAGGCCCACCTCCGGCAGGATCAGATGGCGGGAAAACCGCTCCATCTCCTCGCGGGAGAGAGTGACTTGGCTAGTGTCTAGGTTCAACATAGTCACAACCCTCCAGCAATGGCAGGAACGATGCTAATGACAGCCTTTTCGCCTACAGGAGTGTCTTCGCCCTGGGCTAAGTTGCGCACATCCTCGTCATTGAGGTAGATGTTGACGAAGTTACGCAACTTGCCGTCCTCCGTGTAGAGGTGGCGCTTGAGCTCGCCGTAGCGGGTAATTAGGTTGCGCATCACTTCGCCAACACTGCTGCCTTCGACTTCAACCGCTTCCAGGTTATCGGTGTAAGGCCGTAAGGGGGCAGGGATCAAGATCTTGGTTGCCATAGGAGTTTGGGGAAGGACTCTAGCAATCTCGAGTTAACTCTTGAGGCTTTGGGCCCAGCAGGCCAACCTGGTAGTCACCTCACCTCTCCAGTCCAGACTAGCGCCTTTTCCGACCCTCGCCCCCACGCACCCATTAGTCAAGATTCCGCTGGGGAGGGCTGCCAACGGCTGGCTCTAGCTGGCCAAGGCCCAAGCCAAGGCAGGGGGTGCCTCTGCCCAAACCTGGATTGGCTCCTGCTGAGGTTGTTCCTGCTCATCCAAAACCCAGCTTGCCACCTCCCCTGCCTTGCCGTTGTGCACGCTTACAATTACGCAGGAAAAGCCCCAAGGAAAAGCGTGCTGTCGGTCAAACTCGGAGGGGATGGCAGGGTGATTGGGATGGGAGTGGTAGGTGCCCAGGATCCCTAGGCCCTTGGCCAGAGCATGGTCGCTGGCTCGCTTGAAGTCAGCTGGCTCAATTAGGAAACGGCGGCGGCTGGATTCCCCATCCGCCAAGGGGTTTTCGGCCCGCTGCCAGCTGTTGGCCACTGGCCAAAGCTCGTAGACGACCTTGTCGGATCCGTTGAGCTTGCCAATTAAAATGCCACAGCCCTCGTCGGGGAAGGCTTGTTCGCCGTGCTGGCGGATGGCGCGAAGGTGCTCTGTCGAAAGGTGGAGGGCCATGAATCTCGCCTTTGCCGATGGAATTATCGTCCTTTTATTGTGACACAGAAAAGAGGCTTGGGAGCCTTGCAGAACCCCGAGCTGCGGTTTCGAGAAGAGAGTGACACCCTCCTAGCGCCAGCCCTAAGGAGGGGGCCGCGCCTTGCGGCAAAGCCTTGACTTGGCTCCTACAACTACTCCGGCCTGCCGTGGCGGGCAGCTGGCGCTGGAGGGATAAGAGGTAAGTAGTGGGGGCAGCCCTGGCAAGGCCCCTGGGGGTTGACAGCGCAGCGCAACCAGGCTGAGCGGGCGTTAAAAACACAGGAGGGATCCCCTAGCGGTTGGCCGAATTCTCCGGCCCGCTGGCGGCGCAGCAGTACTACTTGCCGGCGCCAGTCCCGCAAAAATCGGCTGTAAGCGCGTTCTTGCCAGCGGCGCTTGGCCGCATGGTGCAAGAGATGGGCAGTGAGGTTAGCCAACATGAAGCAGTCACCCAAAAAGAAGGCCAAGAGGCGTGGGGTCGTGGTGGATTGGCTTGGATCCTCCAAGATGGCACACCCCACAAGGAGAGGGGAAAATTGCAAACTCTCTTTGCCGTAGCTGCAAGGCTGCCTGGCCAACTGGAGGGGCTAGGAGCTGCTGAAGGGGTGCCAGCCGCTGGCTAGTAGGCAGGGGGATAAGCCGCCTATGATGGGGGTATAGAACAAGCTGGCTCCGACTTCTAGGAAGTTGCAGCGAGGCTCTCTAGTCAGCCGCCAGGGGATCCCGGCAAGCTGGCCCCTTAGAGGAGTATCGAGGTTGCAATGAAAGGTGCCTCTGGATCAGCGCAAGGGCAAAGTTCTCCCCCCTCTCCTTCGGATTACCTGATCCGAGGTACGGCGGCAGAAGGCAAAATTCGTGTGGTGAGTGTTGTTTCCACCCAGGCAGTCCGGGAAGCGAGGGAGCGGCACAAGCTCTCCTACGTAGCCACGGTGGCCTTGGGGCGAGCCATGAGTGCAGCCCTGCTGCTAGCGGCTGACCTGAAGGAACCCCAAGCCCGGGTTAGCTTGCAGATCAGGGGCGATGGCCCCCTTGGTGGCATTCACGTTGATGCCGGCGTGGACGGTACAGTACGCGGCTACGTGAGCAATCCGGCCATTGAGCTTCCCCTCACCCCTGAAAGCAAGTTGGACGTGGGCCAGGCGGTTGGGCGCTACGGCTATTTGCACATCGTGCGGGACTTAGGCTACGGCCAGCCCTATACCAGCACCGTGGAGCTGGTTTCGGGAGAGGTGGGAGATGATGTTAGCTACTACCTCACTTCCTCTGAGCAGATCCCCTCGGCAGTCCTGCTTGGGGTAAACCTTGATTCCCAACGGGTGCGCGCTGCCGCGGGAGTACTGGTGCAGCTTCTGCCAGGGGCACCAGCCAGCTTGATCTCGGAGGTGGAGGCGCGTTTAACCCAGGTGGGAGAATTTAGCCCCCGGCTGGCCCGCGGTGAGGGGTTGCGGGAGTTGTTGGAAATTTGGCTAGGCGACTTAGATCTAACGCTAGTGCCGGAGAGGCTTCCTGTCCGCTTCCATTGCCCGTGCAATTCCGAGCGAGTGAAGGGGGCGCTGCGCCTGCTAGGACGGGATGAGCTTATGGATATGATCCAAACCGACAAGGGAGCGGAGGTAGTTTGCCAATTCTGCAACAAGGTCTACTACTTTTCGGAAGACGAGCTGCGCTCCCTTGTGGCCGAGGTGTCGGCAAGCCAGTAAGGGCAGGGGTTTGATCCTCAGCTTGCCCGGCAAGCTTGGTTGGACAAGCTTTCATCCCTGTCCTAAGTTATGTCCTAAATTAGACTTATCCAGCTGGTGGCAAGATTAAGCTTTAGGGGGAGTTACGCCTATGAAGATTCCTCTACCACAGTTGGATCAAGAGCCCCCCTGGAGAGGAGTCCGAAGACAAAGCGGCAACAGGGGTTTAAAGTCCACCTGCGATAGTTGCCAGAAAAGGGATCCCTACCTTTTGCCCCATGTCCCCCGTTACTCCTGAGCTCTCGGTTGTCATCCCCTGCAAAAATGAGGCAGACAACCTGGAGCATCTGTTCGAGCGCCTGCGACTTACCTTGGATCCTCTAGGGATCCCCTACGAGATTATCTGTGTTAACGACGGCAGCCAGGACGACACGCTGGAAAAGCTCATTGCCTTCCATCGCCAGGATCCCCGCATCAAGGTGGTCAACCTTTCCCGCTGTTTTGGCAAGGAGATTGCCCTCACAGCGGGTCTGGATTATGCCTCCGGCAGAGCCGTTGTTCCCATCGATGCCGACCTGCAAGACCCACCAGAGCTGATCCCGGAGATGCTGCAGCTGTGGCGGCAGGGGTACCAGGTGGTGTACGCTGTGCGCCGTAGCCGCCGAGGGGAAAGCTGGCTAAAACGCCTGACAGCCAACGGGTTTTACTGGGTGATTGACCAGCTCAGCCAGGTGCCGATCCCGCGCAATACGGGGGATTTTCGGCTATTGGATCGTCAGGTGGTAGACGCCATTAAGCAACTGCGGGAGCGCACCCGCTTTATGAAAGGGATCTTCGCCTGGGTGGGCTACCGGCAGACGGCCATTTTTTACGACCGCGCCCCCCGCTTTCGCGGCAAAACCCAGTGGAACTACTGGCGGCTGTGGAACCTGGCCATAGAAGGCATTACCTCTTTTAGCTCTTGGCCGCTGCGGGTGTGGAGCTATCTGGGCTTGGCGATCTCGCTGGCGGCTCTGCTCTATGGCCTTTTCCTCGTCATTCGTACTTTGCTGTTTGGCTCCGATGTGCCCGGCTACGCCTCTTTGGCGGTAATGATCTTATTTTTAGGTGGGATCCAGTTGATTAGCCTGGGCGTGATTGGAGAGTATCTGGGCCGCATTTTTGAAGAAGTGAAAGGCCGCCCCTTGTACCTAGTCAATGGCTCCTTTGGGTTCGAGGCCCTGCAGCCTTCCCCTGCTCCAGAATCAGATCCAATGTCCACTCCTATTTGAGGGTTTTGCGTCCCGAAGCGGCATATTCTCGGTACTCGCGCACAAAGATCTCTTGCATCTGGGCTTGGGAAAGCTGGATCCCTTGGATTTCGGCGCGGGCAATAGCCTTCATGAGCTCAATATAGGCCAGGCCCAGGGAAAGGGTTAGGGTAGCCGCTGTGGTGGACTGGATAAGGCCGCCCACAAGGGATCCCGCGCCAGGAATCATCTTCAGCAAGTTCGAGACAATGGTCCGACCGGTCACCACTGCACCTCCAATCCCTGCCAAAGCCGCCATCAAAGAGTAGTAAAAAGAAGGGGAGGCTTTATAGCCGAAGATAAAGCTGATATTGGCAATCATGCCCACTTGTGCTGCTGCCAGTAGAGGGGCATCGGCAAAAGGAAGGGGTGCGGCGCCGATGAACGCTGCGCTGGCCACATAGCCCGATACATACTTAAAGGCAGCATCGGCCTTGAGATCCACCCGCAGCAACTGCTGCCGGATAAAGGCAAGACGTGCAGCCTCGGGCAGCAGCTCCGAGGTACAGCCAATCAGGTGCTCCAGTCCGTGGGCGGGGATGGTGAGGTGCCGGTTAATAACTTTTTCACGGGCCAGGAGAGGAACGATGTAGCGAACAGGCAGGTTCTGGTGCTGCAAATACTGGAAAAACTCGCTCTCTTCGGGATTGGGGTATTCCAGGCATTGGGTCAAGACTAAGATGACCGGTACATCTTTGAGTTCTAACTCTCTCAGCCACTCACGCTCGGTTTCCTCCAGCCGCTTCAGTTCGTGGTGGATGCAATACCAGACAATGTGGATGTGATGTTCGGGATCCTTGAGGCGCAGCTCGTCAATGAGCTGGGACACCTCGAGCCGAACCTGGATATTCTGGTCTCCCGCCAACTCCAGACCAGGTGTATCGTAGATGGTAATTGGGCAACCCTGCTTCGAGTATTTGCGAATGTGGCGGGTAACAGGGCTGCCGA
Source organism: Synechococcus sp. H70.1 (assembly GCF_047502705.1). Classification (NCBI taxonomy): domain Bacteria; kingdom Bacillati; phylum Cyanobacteriota; class Cyanophyceae; order Synechococcales; family Synechococcaceae; genus Synechococcus; species Synechococcus sp. H70.1. The sequence goes on along the minus strand of NZ_JANSIV010000116.1, from coordinate 1,368 downwards.
TCCCAGTACGGGCCAGCTCATCTTTAAACACCGCATTGACCAAGGTACTTTTGCCCACCCCGCTTTTGCCAATCACCAGGACATTGCAGTGGCCCATTTCTGCCTCTGCTTCCAGCAGGCTCTCTTTGAACAGCTGGCTGGCCCAATCCCAGGATTCCTGCCGCTTCGCTGCGGCCCGCCCAATTGCCCGCTGGGTTAAGTGAATGAGCTTTTCTACCCAAGAGTGGCTTTCCGGCCCTGCTGCAGACATGTTCTGTCCCTTCGCTAGGGAGTTATTGAGCTGACACCCCCTCCCAGTGTAGATCCTGGGGGAGACGGCAGCGGTCTAGGAACTAACACTTTATTGAGAGCTATTCACAAGAAATATGAGGCTGGACTATGCTGGGACAAAGAGGGTGCCAAGAGCTCCCGGATCTGCCCAGTCGAGCGAGTAGACTGAGGGACTAGCTCTTTTATTTTGGAGAAGCTCTATGTCTGAAACCTCAACTTTGCGCCAGGCCTTCAACAGCGTACGTGACAACCCCATCCTGCTTGGCCCCGAAGTGACCCAGCCAATCTGTGAAGGGATGAACACTCTCCTGGCCAGCTTTCAGGGGCTGTGCCTGCAGTACCAAAAGCATCACTTCGTGGTGGAGGGCACTGAGTTCTACCCGCTACACCAACTGTTCAAGGATCACTACGAGCAGACGAGGGAGCATGTCCACGACCTAGGAGAGCGCCTGCAAGGGCTAGGGGGTGTACCTGTGGCCACCTTCGCCACCTTGGCCCGCCTCTGCTGCTTTACCCCTGAGCCGGATGGCGCTTTCGCGGCGCGGCAAATGCTGCAAAATGACCTGGCGGCAGAGCAGGCCATCATTGATGTGCTGCGGCGCCAAGCCGCCCAAGCGGAAAGCCTAGGGGATCGCGCCACCCGCTACCTCTACGAGCAGATTCTGCTCAAGACAGAGGACCGCGCCTTCCACCTCAACCACTTCCTAGCCAACGACAGCCTAGTGTTTGGCTTAATGGACGGCAGAGCCTAGTCAGGATCTGGGGCAGGTTCGCCGGCCAGGTGACTTGTCCTTAGGCCTGAGGGCTTATTTTTGTAAGCATTTGTTGAAAATTTATATCATTACTGCTCGATTGGGTTTAGATTGATTTGCCGAGGTTTTGCTCCTGGCCATGAGCCCTGTATCTTTTGAGGGCGGCTATTGTTTGCAGATCCCCTTAGGGGAACGCTGGCGCATTGGGCGGCGGCTGGTGGAGTTGGGGATCCCGGCGGTTTGTACGAAAGAGGGCCATTTGCAGGTGCAGGTGGACACGCCTCTGGCCCTATTGCAGGTGCGCAGTGTTATCCGGCAGCATATGGCGCGGCGGCAAGAGTTGCTG
>NZ_JANSIV010000115.1:0-712 GCF_047502705.1 Synechococcus sp. H70.1 | reverse complement strand
ACCGGGGCTGGGGACCAGCCTCGTGAGTCTTGGATGCTTCAGCTCTACTTCACAGGCCCGGTACACGGGATCGATGAAGCAACTGGGGCAGAAGAAGAGACAAAAGCTCTGCTGTCAAGCGGGTGAGGAAACCCCACCCGCCTGCGCGGTGGGGTAGTTCATTGGAAAGCCAATTGACATGGGAAGTGCGGGGGCGCTCCACAGCTATGTCTGCAGTCTCCTCCTGGCAGCTTTAACCCCCTACGTTCTGGGAATCGTTTTAGATTCCAGCACTGCTTTTAGGATGAAGAGTGGAAATTGGCGCTCCCCTGACGTTTCTTTTTTTGCCAAAGAACGCTTGCAGGGCATGGCCGAACTGCCCACGGGATTTTTAGAAGGCGCTCCAGATCTGGCCGTTGAAGTGCTTTCTCCCGGCAATACGCTCGAAGAAATGCAGGAGAAGCTGGTGGAGTACTTTGAAAATGGCAGCCGCCTGGCTTGGCTTGTTCATCCCAGCAAGCGCTACGTCCTGGTGTATCGCAGCTCTCAAGAGCCCGACCGTCTCCTCAAGTCAGTTGATCTTCTGGAGGGCGAAGAGGTTATTCCAGGCTTTGCTCTGCCGGTTGCTCATCTCTTCTAGAAGCTCTCCTTCTAAGTGCAAGGGTTGCCCCTCTTGCCGGCAGTCTATACTGGACTGGGTTGGGATCCTCAGCGGGGCACGATGAAGCGGCGA